>CAZUUI010000007.1:0-13584 GCA_964622955.1 uncultured Chitinophagaceae bacterium
CTGTACGCTCTCCCTTGATGCCTTTCTACGACAGTACAACACCCGCACTACCGATATTTCGTCTACTATAGATTCGGATAGATATCAAGTAGTAAACACTTATCAAAACGATCATAAAATTGTATTGGGATGGAGTGGCAGTCATAGTACCGCAAAATATTTATCGTTGTTGACTCCCGTATTGCAGAGTTTGGCAAAGAAATATTCATTTGATTTAATTGTAATGGGTACAGCCGATTTTAAGATAGAAGGTGCATCGGTAATCAGTATGCCTTGGCGTGAACAAATTGAAATAAAAACTATCCAAAAATTTGATATTGGGTTGTATCCTTTGCCCAATGAGCAATGGGTTCATGGAAAAAGTGGCCTCAAAGCCATTCAATATATGGGTATGGGAATTCCTACCGTAGCACAAAAGATTGGAGAAGCCATTGAACGCGTAGTAATAGATGGAGAAAATGGTTTTTTGGTAAATGGATACGACGAAGAATGGTATAACGCCCTCTCCCAACTCATCGAAAACCCAGCGCTTCGTCAGCAAATGGGTACTGCAGCCCGTGCGCATATCGTCAAAAATTATTCCCTACAAGCCAATGCGGAGAAGTATTTGCAGGTGATTAGGGGTTGACAGATGAGAGATGTGAGATATGAGATAAAAGTGATTAGTATTTTGGAAAAAATCTTGTCACTAATTACTTGTTACTAATCACTAATTACTATAAATTATACTTATCAGACAAAAAAACAAAATAAAAAAACCACAGACAAATATCTGTGGTTTTTTAACGTTATAAAGAACATTACTTTTTTTTAGAATAGGAAAAATTCTACTCTCGAATTTTTGTTGTGCTGCTTTTCTGAGCATTTTTTACAAGAAACAGCCATTTGAGAGGCTCCAAGTGCTTGAATTTCAACTCTATTTTTGTTCAATCCTTTTGAAGCCAAAAAGTCTACAATCGCTTGCGCTCTTTTTTCGGACAACAACATATTTTCAGTATTTTCTCCTTTAGAATCGGTATGCGATTTGATCAAAAGTTTTTTCATTTCATCGCGGATCAATAAATCCAATACATCGTTCAATTCATTTTTGACTTTCTCGTCTAATATCTCAGCTCTGTTTTTGAAATAAACGGTTTTGATACTTGTATAATTAACTTCATTTTTTGCTGGAATTAAAGAAATTGTTCCGTTTGAAGCAGCAATATTTACTAGTGAGTCTAGGCCTTGTTTTACAAAACGCATAAACTTAACTTGTTTTGAAGCATAAATCATATTGTCTTCTAACAAGTATACACCTGCATCTAATTTCTTTTGGTTGATATCAAATGCCGAAATTTCTAATTGATTTGCCGTAGTATTAGCATCCAAAACCAAACGAATTGGTGACATTTCTATTTTGTTAAACAAGTAAATATCGTCTCCTGATAATTGACTTCTGTTTGATGAAAAGAAACCGTATTTTCCGTCTTCAGCTTCGGTATATCCCATGTCGTCCATATTGCTATTGATGCTTTCGCCCAAATTTTTTGGAGTAGCAAACGTACTGTTAGAGTTGTTGTATTCCGAAACATAAATATCCAAACCTCCAAATCCTTGAATTCTATCGGAAGCAAAATATAGGTTGTTTTTTGAATCTACAAAAGGTTGTGTTTCTCTTGCATCAGAATTGATTTGAGCACCTAAATTTTCAGGATTTCCCAAAGTACCATCAATATTTATAGCTACCTTGTACAAATCGGACTGTCCCAATCCTCCTGGTCTATCAGAAGTAAAATAAAGCGTTCTTTCATCTTGGCTCAATGCTGGATGCGCACAGCTAAAGTCATTGCTATTGATACTTAAATCTTCAATAGCTGTCCATGCACCATTCACTACCTTAGCACGATATACTTTCAAAAGAACGTTTTTATCTTTATCAGAATTTACCTTTCCTCTATTTACGTTATTTCGTGTGAAATAAACAGTACTTCCGTCTTTTGTAAAACAAGGAGTAGCTTCATTGTATATATTGTCATTAATTCCTGTAAACTCAGCTACACTTTCAAAATTCATATATTTTCCCAATTTTGCAACCATTAGATTAGAAAAATTCTGATTGGTCCATTGATCTTTTGTGTTTTTTGAGTTTTTGAAATCTCTTGTAGAAGAATAGTACACTACATTTCCATATAATCTTGGTGAATAATCCGAAGATTCAGAGTTCAATTTTTCAATTTTTGTAAGTCTATATGCCACTTCATGTTGAGAAGCTAAGGCTACCAAATTTTTCTTTTTCAATACCGCATAGGCTTTTTGACTTTGTGCCAAATTCTTTTTGTCATTTGTAGCTTTGCAAGCATTAGAAATCCTAGCATATAAATCTACATCGGAATAAAAAATGGTATCATTCAATTTTGAATACCACAAATTAGCTTCGCGATACATACTATTGAAATAAAATGCATTTCCTATGTAGTAAGCATCCATTTTAGATGGATTTTTAATTTGTGCACTTTGTTCTATTACTTTCATATACGATTTGGCATCATATAGATTTTTTAATTGCGTGTTTTGTGCGTTCAAACCTTGAGAAACAAAACAAATAGATATTAATATTATGATTTTTTTCATGGGTATACAATTTAATTTTAGAAGAATCTAGGTGATTGAATTTTGGAATATTTTTTGAATAATTCATATCGAACAAAAACTTCGTGAGAACCAGAATTATATTGATTCAGTTTACTTGTAAGAATATCAATTGAATATCCTGCAAATAATTGATTGTTAATCTGATATCCAAGCATAAATCCATACGCATTATCCCAACGATAAATAGCACCTAGATTTAATTTTTCTTTATATAAGAAATTGGCAGACAAATCATATTGTGGTGAAACACCCGAAGTAATTTTTGCTAAAACACTCGGTTTGAATTTTAGATTATTACTAATTTGGAATACTTTTCCTGCTATTATATACGCATGAATTTGATTTTGTAAAACTACATTTTCATTTGCATACACATTTGATTTTAGCAAATTAGGTACAGAAAAACCAATATATTCATTTTCAGACATCAAATAAAAACCTGCTCCAAATTTTGGGACAAAGCTATTATTTGAAGTAAGAGAGGGATCGTTTACATTATAGATATTTAATTTGGTAAGATCTACATTATAAGAGCCCACGCCTCCACTTAGTCCAAAATACAATTTAAAATTTTGACTAAATTGTAAATTATACGAAAATTGAACATTCAAAGAACTTTGGGATACTGGACCTTCTTGTTCATTTTGAATAGTAGACCCCAAGCTGACTCTATCGGTGATAGGTGCATGAATAGAGGCCATTCCAATTTTTGGAGAACCTACTTGATTTAACCATTGATTTCTATACAATCCAAAAAGACTTGTAGTGCCTCTAGATCCTGCGTACGCTGGGTTAAAAGCAATTGTATTGTACATATACTGTGTATATGATGATTCCTGCTGTGCATTGACTTGTAATGCGCAAACTAAAATTAGAATAGATAATAATTTAAATTTTTTCATAACAATTTCATTTTTTTACTTACTTATGTATAAATAGCCAACCTGTGTTCTTTCTACTAGATTTTTGTCTTTGTATTTAAAAATATAGTAATATGTTCCAAAAGCAACTTCTTCTCCCTCGTGTCCAGGGGTATTTGATTTTCCTCTGAAATATTTATCATTTTGGCCATAATTAGTTACTTCATAAATAACCATTCCCCATTTGTTGAATATAACCAAATTGTTATCAGGATATAATTCTACATTTCTAATGACAAAAATATCATTAAGTCCATCGCCGTTTAAAGACAGAGCATTATATATTTCTAACGAATCTTCTGAGCCTAAGACATATTTATTAAATTCTAAATAGTCAGGAATTCCATTATCATTTACATCCGATGGATTTTGAGTATTAGAACCTATTTCTACTCCATTTGTCAAACCATCTTTATCACAATCGCCATTCAAGAATGCTGCAGAATAAGGCTCTGTTTTATTAGCTGTAATGGATGCACAAGGATCTAATGGACTTGTTTTATCCGCCAATTCTTTTCCATCTATTACACCATCCCCATCCGTATCACGATTAAGCGGATCGGTTCCAATTGTTATTTCTTGTTTGTCTTCAATTCCATCGCCATCCGTATCTTTACTTATAGGATTAAGACCATTTTTTACTTCATCACCGTCTTTAAGTCCATCACCATCTGTATCTGGATTTAATGGGTCGGTTCCTCTTGTAATCTCATCGCCATCTTTTAATCCATCTCCATCGGTATCTGGATTTAGAGGATTTGTACCCTTAGATATTTCTTCTGTATCTGTTAATCCATCATTATCATCATCCGCATCACAATTATTGTTTTGTCCATCACTATCGGTATCTGGCGACATAGTCACTACAAAAGAAGTGGAAGCTGACGCTCCAAGTGGATCTGTAACAGTTACTGTAATCGTTGACGTACTATTTTGATTACTGCTGGCTTTTAGATTTATTGTTCTTGTAGCACCTGTACCAGATATAGTAATATTGGCATTGTTCACTAAGCCAGTATTTGAAGAATTTGCCGTAATTGTTAAACTATTTAATGGATCGTTCATATCCGAAACGGTAAATTGAATACCATTCAAGATATCTCCTGTACAAAAATTAGCATTAGTAATTGAGGAGATAGTAGGAGGAGTATTTGAAATTACTTTTATAACTTTATTACCTGTAATTTGAACACATCCGTCATTTGGCATTCCACCGTATTCTACTACATATCCATTAATCGAAGAGTTATTAAATGCATAGTCATTCCATTTTCCAGAAGTTAAAAAGTGAATATGATTTTCTCCTGCACAACAATTGTTTGGTTCTCCTGGTGCCCAATTATTATACAATCCACCTACTACACTTCCACTTGAACTCCCTTGCCAGAACTGAGTTCCTGCTTCAGGACCTGTAACCCATTTCCAAACACCTTCTTGTGCTTCATCACTTGCTCCAAACCATCCTTGTCCTTGAAGTTTTGAAATTACAAATTGATTTTCTTGAGCTGAAGTAATTGTAGCTAAATATCCATTAAGACCATACAAAGTTCTTTGCTCAGCAGCATTTTTTGCATTTTGCCATGTAATTCCCGAAGCTGTTACGAATTCATAAAAATGACCCGTCGTTGGATTTGGGGTAGCTGTACCTAACATAAAAGTAACTACTCTATTTTGACTATTTGTAGCAGTCGTCTTTACTTTTGTATTTCTAAAAATATTTTGTAGATCTGAAGGAGTAATGGTACCATTAAACACTAAAGTTCCTGTGTTAGCATTAAATGATTGTGTAACTCCAGATGGAAGAGTACCAACAAACGTTAATTGATCGCCTGCTACATATCCACTGCTAAAAGATACACTTGCTCCAACAATATTATTGCTTTCTCTTACTTCAATTGTTGAATCCACAAATTCATAGTTACCACCTGTATTAATGGTAATTGTATCTGTGTTTACTACTATTTTATTAGGAGAAACATTAATTTTAAAAGAAGAGGTGGAAGTTCCTCCTGAAGTATCCGCTACAGTTAATGTAACTATAGTAGAATCAAAAACATTTGGAATTAAATTAAAACCAAGCGTTTTATTTCCATTGTTTCCTGTAATTGTTATTGAATCATTTGGCAATAATAATGTATTGCTAGATGACCAAGTAATTGTTAATAACGAATCTGGAGTTTCTATATCTGAAACTGTGAATGAAACAGGACCATTTGTATAATTTTCACACAATAACTTATTAGAAATTGATGAAATAGTTGGGTTTGTATTAGAAACAGTACCCGAAAAAGAGGTAAATGTATCTTCTACATAAGTTGTTCCATTTGCATTTGTTGCATAGGCTCTATAGTAATATAATGTACCTGGTGTAAGTCCTGAAATAGAAGTAGACATTGCACCTGTTGTACCTGTTAAGGTTGTCTGATTTGTAGTAGGATTTGCACTTGTGCCATAATAAAATCCTCTTGATGTTATAGGAGATCCTCCATCACTCGATACATTTGCTGCAATAGTAGCAGAAGTACCTAAATTATTTGTAACATTCAAATTATTTAAAATTGGTGGTCCTGTAGATACAAATGCTGAAATGATATTTGGTAATCCATATGTAGCATTTTTTCCCCCCAATCCTTGACTGTTTAATGTAAAATTACAATTAGTACCTTGCAAATTTGGACTATTGACAACACTTAATGAAGAACCACCTGCTGTCATATAAATTTTTCCATCGGGTGCAGATTGTAATGCAGCAGAAGTACTTGTAAGCAAATTTACTTTTGTAGCCGCTATTGTAGCAGAGTCATTTCCGGCTTGCAAATCATACTGAGAAAGTCCGGCTGAAGAAAAACCACCGATATACAAAAATCTTCCATTTGGTGAAAATTCAGCACCATAAGCACTATTGCAAGGCAATGTAATTGCTCCAGAAACTACTCCAGTAGTGGTATTAAAATTACAAATATCAAAAACGTGGTTGAAATAACATGTTTTAACTAGTCTGTTTCCAGAGGTATTGAACTTTATATATCCAATTTCTCCTTGTGTACTTTTTCCTGTACTTGAAATTACGGGTGAAGAACTTACACCACTTGCTGTTACTTGATATGCATAATAAGAGTTGGTATTGGCTTTGTGCACAACTACCCACCATGAATTTCCGTTTGAATGTAATGTAGTCTGAATATATTCACTTGTTCCTTGTAAAAGTGGTATAGCTTTTACTGAAGATTCTACATCGCCCAATCCATTGTTCAATGTCATATCGACTCTTGAATATACAACATTTGAATTAGGATAGGCGCTCACTGCAAAAATATAAAACTTATTGGGGCTAGATGGATCGGGTACAATAATTCCCGATTGAGAACTTGAAGGATCGCCCCCTAGTCCTGAAGCTCCATTTGGCATCAGGGTATGATTTTTTGTATAAACTCTAATACCATCGGTATAAAACATAAGTTGTCCACTATCATTTGCCAAAGATGCGCAACCTTCATTGGTTACAAGCATACCGTTTGTAAGTGCAGTAGGTGGCGTTGTATTAAAATCCAACCCTGCATTGGTACCAAAATACCAAATCTTACCTTGATTTTGCGAGAATACACAAAATGGTAATATTATCAATAATAAATTAAATAATAACTTCTTCATATAATTATTTATGTGTTAAAGGATTTAAAATTAATTTCTGATCGTTTGAATCATAAAAGAATGACAATGTGAAATTTGTAGCTACTTTTTGTGCTTCATTTGTAAAATTTACGAACTTCTTTCCTTCTGTTTGTTTAAAAAGCTCATTTATCTTTGAAATATTGATTCTTTCTTCTTTTGAAAACTTAACATTTTGATTAACTTTTGAAAGAACCACAACACCATTTACATCAACGGTAAATTCTATTGGTATAAAATTATTTTGTGTTAACTCTAAATAGGTATTTGAAAAACCTGTTATATTATTAATAGCATTAATATCCAAATCAGGATTGACATCGATACATTTTTCGCAATTAACAATGTTTAATGGCGACCTTAATTCATAATACACATTCTCTTGACCAAAAAAACAGGTCGAAATCAATGTAAAAAAAAGAAATAATTTTTGCTTCATTTTTTAAAATTTTTAAGTTAATAATTAGCGTTTTTTATTATAATTTTTGTTAAAATTTAATTTTTTATATTTTTGTATTGTTTTAAAAATTACAGTGCAAAATTATGTTTAATTAAAGCTCCCGAATATACATCTTTGTTTAAACATCATATATTTTTGATGAAAATAAAAAAAGAGCACAATTTAATTCATAAACTATTTTTTTATAAGTTTAAATCGTTCTTTTGTAGCATTTCTTGAAACCTCTACAAAGTAAATACCTGCAGAAAGACTTGAAATATCAATTTTTGTTTTTTCTGTGATAATACTTTCAGACATTATTTTCATTCCCTTTGCATCCTTAATACTATAGGTTACATCATCGCCCAAAACCGTTTCAATTACAAAGTAGTCATTTGCTGGATTTGGATATATAATAGTTTGTGAAATGTAGTCTTTACAAGTCGCTGCTATAATTTTAGACCAACTCTCTTTGCCATTCATATCTACATCTTTAAGACGATAATAGCCAGAGGTTTTTTCTACATCGTTAAAAGTATAATGTGTTTCTGTAGCTTTTGTTCCTTGACCTTTTGCGATATAAATCTTTTCCCAATTCACAGCATCTTCGCTTTTGTATAGTTCAAAGAATTCGTTGTTTTTTTCCGATGCGGTAGTCCATTTTATTTGTACAAAGTCACTATGACAATCGGCTTGAAATTGAACTAATTCTACAGGAAGACCAACTACAGGATTGGTTTCACCAAAAGTAAATGGACTAAATGTGCTCACCTGTGGAAATGTTACTTTTCCTGAATTTGCATTAAAACTATTAACCGTTGGCACAATAGCACTATTTGTAGATGGAATTTCCCATAAATCATTAATACTATCAAAGTGAGCTACTGTTAATACATTTGTATTTATGATTTCACTAAATGAAGCATCATACCAATGAAGTGCAACATCTACAGTAGATGTCCCCACTTTTCTATCAATATTCCAATATTCCTTTGTACTCTTTTTGCTTAAAGATTTTCCATACGTACTATTTTGATTCTTTTTATTATTTTTATGATGAGAGGCTGGAAAATATTCCGTACAAAACATATCTGTAACTTGACTTGGTGCTGAAATTTCACAAGGTGCATATTTACCTGCTCTTCCTATTGGGAATAAAAATGCATCATTTCCTACTTTAGCACATTTACCTTCAATATAACTTGTATTTGATCCCGATGGTTGTGTTACATTATCTTCAAACATAATACAATTTGTATTTTCTTGAGTATTTAAAACCCCTCTGTTGAAGGTCATCATGTGTGAAATTCTTAAATGATAGTTATCACCGTCCATCAAAATACCATTTGAATTGTTTAACTCTAATGCATATATTCTATCATTTATAAAACGATCTTTAGGAAGAATTTGGGATGTTCCTAAATTTCCTGCCATAACTAAGCGAGATGCGTTACCATCTGCTTTTATTTTACCAAAATTTGAAAGAGTAAAGTTTCCTTGTAACGTTAAAATTTGCCCATTAATATCAAAATAGGATTTATTTGCATCAACATTAGATGCAATGATGATTGATCCTAATGTTCTTGGCTGATCTAACAAACAAGGGTTGCCAGGAGCAGTGTGAAATTGAACATTATCTCCTAATCCTGGAATATCAGAAGCTTGACCTCCTGTGGCAGAAGAAATCCAATTATTAGGCGTATTAAAATCGGTACTAACATATCCATACCATATCTTAGTAGATCTTACAACTACCGTATCATAAACAGGATTTATCCCCGATTTTGTTGGAGTAAATTTTAAAACATAAGTTCCATTTTTGTTTATAGAAAATCCACTAAATGTATGTTGTGCCTGTCCAGTGGTTGGAAAATTTACTGTAGTTGTTCCTGATAAAATTGCGGTGATAGTGTTACTGCCATTTTCAGAATCTATCGTTACCGTTACCGAACCCGATAGATTATCATTGCTAATAACATTACCATACGCATCCGTTATAGCAACAGTTGGTTGCGTTGGAAAGGTCTGACCTGGATTTGATGTTTTACTAC
Source organism: uncultured Chitinophagaceae bacterium (assembly GCA_964622955.1). Taxonomy (GTDB): domain Bacteria; phylum Bacteroidota; class Bacteroidia; order Chitinophagales; family JADJOU01; genus CHPMRC01. The sequence continues at coordinate 9,711 of CAZUUI010000007.1, forward strand.
AAGGTATAATTAAAGTTAATTTAGAGGGTGCTGCTGGATTTACAGTTACACTAGTAGAACCTGTAATACTTGGGTCATTTTGGCTCATTGTATTGAGTGTAAAAGTTCCCGCTTTCGTTAAGTTTATTGTATGATTATTTAAAAATCCATTGCTGAAGTTCGATGAAGGACCACTTCCAGTGTTCATAGTTGAAGGAGAACTAAACATGTTTTTGTCATTATACTGAGTAAAAGTGGTATTGTTTGAATACTGAGCTGTAACATCTATATCAAAATCTACACCTGCAGTTTGCGTTCCTAAATTATTTCCGTTTGCATCTTTTATCATAAATTTGTCTGGAGCTACAGCAATAACTATGTTTGAAGGAGCACTAGGGCTTCCTTGATAATAATTTACTGCTGTAATCTGAGATCCTTTATAAAGATCAAATGGATTTATTCCATTTAAAGTCCATGAACCTCCACTTGGTATTGCTACTCCTATTCTAATACCATCTATATAAATTACAATTGAATCTGTATTCCCTGAAATCGTTCCGCTTATACTCGTCGTATTATTGGCTAAAACATTTGTTGTAGTAATTACAGGTGCTGTTGGAGGAGGAGGTAGGACCGTAACAGAGTTGGAAACAGGACTTTGTAATTTTCCTGGTTCTGTAGCAGTAGATGTAAGTACTTGTCCACTTGTCAAATTTAAACCCGATATACTCCATTTTCCGAATGCATCAACCACTGCCGTTCCAATCTGAACACCATTTGCAAACAAAATAATGGTTGTCCCCGCTGGCGAAGAAGATCTACCAGTAACCGTTCTATTTGAACCTTGTGTATAAGAACCATCAATAATAGGTGCTGGAGTTAACGTATTTGTAGTTACTAATACTTTATTTGAAGGACCCGATAATGTATGGGTTGTATTTGGTCCAAAAGCTCTTGCATAAACCGTATCTCCTACACTTAGATTTGTAATACTAAAACTAAATGTGCCTCCTGGAGCAATTGTAGTTGTACTTGTAGCTCGTTGAATACCGTTTACAAACAAATATAAAGTAGATGTAGGAGCAGATGCATTATTCGTTACCACTATGGTTCTTGGCGTAGAAACTGTCGAAAAAATTGGATTCGTATTAAGCGTAGGCGCTGGTGTTTGCGTTAAGGCTGTTGATCGTCCTGATTGAATAGTAGAAAAATCAGATAAACATCCATTTATTTCAACTTTTGCAAAGAAATCTGATTCTGAATATTTAGGTGTTGTATTACTAGCTAGTCCTGTAAGAAATGTAGCAGTACCTGTTGTACTTCCACTTGAAATATAAACAATTGTTGATGGATTCAATTCAGTTAAACTTTGACCCAGAAAAACTCTAAGTCTAACCGTATTTGCTGCGATTGTTGTTGAACTAGTCCAACTGTATGAAATACTACCTTGTCCTGAATTCGTTCCAGTTGGAGTTGGAGGTGTGATAAAATTACAAGCAGAAATTACTAAAACTTGATTACTTAAATCACTTTGAGTTTTATTTATTCCAAAAGCTCTCGCAATTACTTTATCTCCTACTATTAAACCACAATTTCCTGAACAGTTGAACGTCCAAGATCCATTATTTACAGTTGTTTGTCCTATAAAAATAGAATCCGATATATTATTTACAAATTCATAAACTCTTATTATTGTTCCATTAGGTTCTTTACTCGTACCACTAATAGATACTGCAGTGTTTTGGAGACCCGTATTTACAGTAGGCGCAATAGTCTTCATTTTCCAATTGCTTGGATCATAATTTTCATCTAAGTCTGCTAATAATACTGATGGAAATATATTAATTAACTCTTGCATGATTAATAACTGATTATTTCCATACAATTTGTCGTCAACCCCATTAAAATCGGAAACAGTTCCTGTAATTCCACTACCAGCACTAGTAATAGTAGCCGCTGCAAAACGAACAGGACTAGTAGCATCGAGTGCTGCTAAAGGAATAAAAAAATCATAAAAATAATCTGCATCTCCACCCGCATTAGACAAGGCTACTGATCTTTGAGAATGCTCATGAACATTATAAGATGATAATAATTCTGTACCATTAATAGTATGCTTATATATTGCTACTCTACCATTGGTTCCTGTTTCTAAAACGACTTCTCTATCAAAACCTGGGTTGTTACCATTCCATATGGTGCCAAATTGACCATCGGTGTCAAATAAAACAGAATATCCTTTAGTGGCCGTCGAAGCGCCTCCAACACGATATCTTAAAATCAAATAATCAATACCATTAACAGTTCTTTTTAGAATAAAAACGGATTTATCACTGGTAATGCCTGTACTTTGACCCGTTGTTGTAAAATTGGCAATATCCGTATGACCTCCGCTACCACCAGTATTTAAGTCATTTAATGGTTCTCCCATTAAAACGGGTATAGCAATCATTTTCAACTCACTTCCTGTCCCAAAGTCTGTGCCACTATATCCACTACTTGTTGGAGATGTAAACCCGTCACCATTGGGATCCATTACTAGTTTACCTAAATTAGAAGTGCTTTGTCTATATATAAACCCAGGAGTTTGTCCATGTAGGAAATGGGATAAACAAATTAGTATTAAAATACAAATTTTGATTCTATTCATGTTTTATCTTTTTAAATCTTATTCTATAATCAATAAATGTGCCAAACAAATAAAAAATTAAAACTTTTTAACTAAATTTAATTTAAAAAGACTTTTTTATCTTTTTTTAATTTATTTTTTATCTAGCTCGCAAAATTAATGTTTTTTAACCAAAATTCATTAAAAATACGCTTCAAGTGCAAAATTTAACATTTCAGTTGCATAATTTATATTATTAAAGTGCAAAATTATTATTGAATAATATTCCAAATATTCGTTTTTGATCAATATACTAGTATTTTGGATGAATTAAAAAATTAAAGAAAAGATAATTTATCTTTATACCAAAAATATAGTTATTTTTGCACAATTTTTTAGCACACAAATTATGACATACAAGGAATACAAAGGGCTGGACTTAGCAGCAATAGACAAAGAAATTCAATCTTTTTGGAAATCAAATTCGATTTTCAAAGCGTCTATTGATACTAGAGACGAGAAGAATCCTTTTGTGTTTTTTGAAGGGCCTCCTTCTGCCAATGGTATGCCAGGGATTCATCACGTAGTAGGCCGTACCATAAAAGATATTTTTTGTAGATACAAAACGCTTCAAGGATATAGAGTAGATAGAAAAGGGGGCTGGGACACGCATGGGCTTCCTATAGAACTAAAAGTAGAAAGCGAGCTAGGTATAACCAAAGAAGATATAGGCACAAAGATTTCTATAGAAGAATACAATCAAAAATGTAGAGAAACCGTATGGCATTTCAAAGAAAAATGGGATGACCTTACCAACAAAATGGGTTTTTGGCTCGATTTGGACAACCCTTACATTACCTACGAAAATGAATATATAGAATCGGTATGGCATATCATTCGAGAAATCTACAACAAAGATTTGCTCTACAAAGGACTTACCATTCAGCCATTTTCACCAGCAGCGGGAACAGGACTTAGTAGCCATGAGCTCAATCAGCCCGGAGCGTACAAAGATGTAACCGATACCACTGCCGTAGCTTGTTTTGAAATAGAAGCATCCGAGCTTGATCGCACCAAAAAACTTTTCAGTACCTCAATTGAGGGCACTATTTATATAATTGCTTGGACCACTACGCCTTGGACATTGCCTTCCAACACGGCTCTGTGTGTAGGCCCAAAAATTGAATATTGTCTTGTAAATACATTTAATCCTTACACAAAAGCACCCCAAACGGTAGTTTTAGCAAAAGAGTTGATAGGAAAATGGTTTAAAACCGAAAATCAAAA
>CAZUUI010000007.1:13594-20055 GCA_964622955.1 uncultured Chitinophagaceae bacterium
AAAATCCTGGTCAAACCACCGCGCCGTGGTTTTCGTCGGACGGGTCACCGTCTTTCTTGACCGGCTTGATCAGGTCTTCGCGTGTCACGCCCAGCCACATGGCAATCGCCGCAGCCACAAACACCGAAGAGTAGATGCCGAAAATGGTAGAGGCGAACTGCCGATGGTAGACCGTGAAGGCAAATTTATAGATGGTATGGGGTATTTATCAGGCCGTTTTGTAAAAAATTATAGAGATGAGGCCGAATACAAAAGCCCAGATATTGATATTTCTATAGACCTCAAAACAAGAGGACAAGCCTTCAATGTGCAGAAATATGTACACAGTTACCCACATTGCTGGAGAACCGATAAACCTATTATATACTATCCCCTCGATAGCTGGTTTATCCGTATGTCATCTCTTAAAGAAAAATTGATAGCCAATAACAAAAAGATCAATTGGAAACCCGAAAGTACAGGTTCGGGGCGTTTTGGGCAATGGCTAGAGAATATCCAAGATTGGAACCTTAGCCGAAGTCGTTTTTGGGGAATTCCTTTACCAATTTGGGTAGACGAAACCAAAGAAACGCATTTGTGTATTGGTGGAAAAGACCATTTGTTTGAAGAAATAAACAGAGCAAATACATCGGGACTTTTAAGCGCAGACCAAGTAAATAAAAACAACGACTTTTTAGCAAAATTTGACGAAAACAAAGGAGATTTTCACAAGCCTTATATCGATTTTGTAACATTGACCCAAAATGGGAAAGTGCTTACAAGAGAACTGGATGTAATTGATGTGTGGTTTGATAGCGGCTCAATGCCTTATGCGCAATGGAACTATCCTTTTTCAAATCAAGATAAATTCAAAAATGCCTATCCAGCCGATTTTATTGCCGAAGGTGTAGACCAAACACGTGGATGGTTTTATACACTTCACGCTATTTCTACTATGCTTTTTGACCAGCCTGCATACAAAAATGTAATATCTAATGGCTTGGTTTTAGATAAAAATGGTGTAAAAATGAGCAAACGCCTCGGCAATGTCGTAGATCCATTTGAAACGATGGAGAAATATGGCGCCGATGCCGTTCGATGGTATATTATTTCCAATTCATCGCCTTGGGACAACCTAAAGTTTGATTTAAAAGGTGTAGAAGAAGTTAGGCGAAAATTGTTTGGAACTCTCTTTAATACCTATTCTTTCTTTACACTTTACGCCAATATTGACGGATTTGTATTGGATGAAAAAAACACCATTCCAAATGATCAAAAACCCGAGCTTGACAAATGGATAATTTCTAAGCTAAATACCTTGAAAAAAGAGGTAGGTGAAGCTTTTGAAAATTATGAACCTACCCTTGCAGCTAGAGCCATAGATGAGTTTGTGGACAGAAATTTGAGCAACTGGTTTATTCGATTGAGCAGAAGACGTTTTTGGAAAAATGAAGTTGGAGCGGACAAACAAGCAGCTTATGAAACGCTATATGAATGTATGGTTACTTTGAGCCAACTTATGAGTCCTATTGCGCCATTCTTCTCTGATTGGTTATATGCTCAATTGACCGCGCCGATTAAAGATAAAGCAAAAGCAGAAAATTCTAACTTAAAATGGGATTCGGTACACTTGACCCATTGGCCTGCATTTGATGCATCAAAAATAGATTTAGACCTTGAAAGACGCATGGCATTGGCACAAGATATCAGCTCTATGATTTTGTCTTTGCGCAAAAAAGAACAAATAAAAGTAAGACAACCGCTCCAAAAAGCGTTAATCCCAATTTTGAATGAAGCACAAAAACAAGATTTTCTCAAAATTGAGGACATTATAAAGTCTGAGGTAAATATTAAAGAACTTGAATATGTAGACGAAGGTTCGGGATTGTTTGTAAAATCGGCAAAGGCAAATTTCAAACTATTAGGCAAGAAATTAGGAAAAGATATGGCCGCTGTCGCTAATGAAATTGCAGCATTTGATCAAGAAAAAATCAATGTTGTAGAACGCAACAAAGCTATACAGGTAGGCAATTATGAAATATTACTGGAAGAAGTTGAAATTAGTACCAGCGATATGCCAGGCTTCTTAGTATCAAGCGAAAATGGCCTTACATTAGCATTAGATATTACATTGACTGAGAATTTGATCAATGAAGGATTGGCAAGAGAATTTATCAATAAGGTTCAAAATTATCGAAAAGACCAAGACTTCAATGTAACGGATAAGATAAATATTGCTATTCCTAAAAATGAAACTTTGGAAAAAATGATAGCTGAATATGGTGAATATATTAGCAATGAAGTACTTGCAAATCAAATTTCTTTCATAGAAAATATAGAAAATGGTGTGGAAGTGGAACTAAATGACATAAAAACCAATTTATTAATTAATAAAATTTAACCAAATTATGGCAAAAATGACAAAAAAAGACGAGCTGGATTTGAAAATAAATGACCAAGAAGGAGCCAATGATCCTAATAATTTTTATGACGATGAGGAATATGCTGAAATTACAGGAAATATTATTGGACATACACGATACAATGATGAAGAACTCAATGAGTTCCGTCAATTAATCAACGGAAAAATTAAAGAAGCTAGAGAAGAACTAGAATTTTATCAAGAAGCAATGCGCGAAAGTGAACTAAATGATGATGATATTAAGTTTACAGGAATGGAAGATGGTGGTCATACCAATGAAAAAGAGCATTTGAGCAATATGGCTAATCGTCAAATCAAATTTATCCAAAATCTTGAAAACGCATTGATTCGTATTGAAAATAAAACATACGGAATTTGTAGAAAAACAGGAAATTTGATAGACAAAAAACGTCTCATGGCCGTACCTCACGCTACATTGAGTATGGAAGCCAAAACAGAGGGTGGAAAAAAGAAATAATTACTATTTTTAGAAAAACATTTAAGCTCGTTTCAAATTTTCAGAAACGAGCTTTTTTTATATTAAAATTTCTTTATAAACTCTAATTTTTCTAAAAAATTGAGTAGAAACGTTTTAAATTGTGGATAATAATTTTTTTTTCACCATATTTGCAGATTAATTTTCTTATATAGACCAATGCAACGAATCCTCACAAAAAGCCTTTTATCAGTATGTTTTTTCATGCTGTTTTCATATACAATTGCCCAACAAAAAGAGTATAATATTGCCGCTATTCGAATTGAAGGCATTCAAACGCTTGAAAATGCTGTAATTGTATCTCTTTCTGGACTTCGTGTTGGGCAAACTATAGAAATTCCAGGATATGATGTATCAAACGCTATTAAAAACCTATGGAAACAGGGGCTTTTTTCTGATATAAAAATTATCGCTGAGCGTTATGACAAAAACAACGTTTTTCTTCTTATCAAGGTGGAAGAAAAGCCTAGAATGAGCAAATATAGAATTACAGGAGTAAAAAAAGGAGATGTAGAAGATATTCGTGGAAAAATTTCGCTTAGAACCGGAACCGTATATAATGATAATATTAAAGCAAGTATTACCAATACCATCAAAGAATTTTACAAAGATAAAGGCTTTATAAATACGGAGGTTTTCATTGAAACAGAAAAAGATACTTTGATTCCCAACAGCGTTGCTTTGTCTATTGATATCAAAAGAGGGTTGAAATATCGTATCGATGATATTTCATTTATTGGAAACAATGAGGCTTCGGACCATAAGCTCAAAAAAGCTATGGAACAAAATAAAGAAGCCGCACATGTCAAACTTTTTGAGATGTTAAAATTCAAAAAACACTTTAAGGATACCTCTTGGACTTGGTATGATAGAATGGGGGCAATAAATCCAAAGAACATCATGAACTATCTTTCTACGTTCATTTCTCCAAACATTTTCAAAGGGGCAAAATACAATCCGATAGATCTCAAAACCGTCGATAGAAAAGCCATTAAAGAATATTATGCTTCTATTGGTCATCGCGATGCCGAAGTTGTGTGGGATACTACCATTTTTGGCAAAAATCAAAATGTTGCACTGGTATTAAAAGTTGATGAAGGAAAAAAATACTACTACAGAAATATAACATGGGTGGGAAATACAAAGTATAATGATACTATACTGGGAAATATATTAGGAATTAGAAAAGGAGATGTATATAATTCCAAAAAAATGGATGAAAAACTTCAGCAAAGTCAAGCAGGAGATGATGTAAGTTCGCTTTATATGGATGATGGGTATTTGTTTTTTAATATTGACCCTGTAGAAGTAGCGGTGGTAGGTGATAGTATCGATATTCAAATGCGTGTATATGAAGGGCAACAAGCTACTATCAACAATATCAATATATCGGGAAATGAAAAAACCAATGAAAAAGTAATTCGTAGAGAGTTGAGAATCAAACCCGGAGATAAATTTGACCGTTCTAAATTGATTCGTACCCAAAGAGAAATTGCAGCGCTTGGGTATTTCAATCCTGAAACCATGCAAATTCTTCCAAAACCAAAAGATGATGGTACAGTAGACATTGATTTGGTAGTAGAAGAAAAACCTTCTGATCAATTGTCTCTTTCTCTTGGTTATGCCAATTTTGTATATGGACAAGTAGGGTTGAATTTTACTAATTTTTCAATACGCAATTTGTTTAAAACAAGGTATTGGAAACCTCTTCCTAGTGGCGATGGACAAACGCTTTCATTGAATGTACAATCTTCGGGTTTGGCCAGTCAAATATTCAACGTATCCTTTTCCGAGCCATGGCTAGGTGGCAAGAAACCTACTTCACTTCAAATTTCAGGAACTCATGGTAGATTCAATACCGTCATAGTAGGAAATACCATTACGGGAAGTTATGTGAGAACCAGTTGTTCCATAGAGATAGGTACTCGTGTTAAATGGCCTGATGACTACTTTACAGCATTTTTTGGTATTACGGCAGAAAATAATAATTTGACAAATTATCAATTTTTTGAAGGTATATCAAATGGCAATGTAAACAATATCTTTGGAAGATTTACGCTTACACGAAATTCACTTCAAGGACCAATTGGCCCCCAATTGTATCCTACAAGTGGTTCTACCCTCACGTTTTCATTACAAGCCACACTTCCTTATTCACAAATGTTCAGTAGTAGAAAGCTAAATTATAGCGATGCTTCCCTATCAAATGGAGAGCGATGGAATTGGATAGAATACTACAAAACGAAGTTTTCTTCCGATATTTATACGCCAATTGCTGGAAACTTAGTAGCAAGACTGGGGCTACGTTTTGGAGCGCTTGGTTATTATAATTCTAGCTATGGAATCTCTCCTTTTGAAAGATTCAGAATTGGTGGAGATGGATTGGTGGCTTGGAATCAATTTGGACAAGAGACCTTTGCATTGAGAGGATACAACGATAATGAAGTAACCATAAACGATCAAGGAGAATATTTTCAAGGAGCTACGGTGTTCAATAAATACTTGTTTGAATTGCGTTATCCTATTTCACTCAATCCACAATCTACGATTTATGGTATGCTCTTTGCTGAAGCTGGAAACGGATGGGACGGCATGAGAAATTATGATCCATTCAAGGTAAAAAAATCTTTTGGAGCTGGGGTTCGTTTCTTCTTACCAATGTTTGGATTGCTAGGATTTGACTATGGATTTGGGGTAGATAAAGAAGTTCCAAGCTCATTACAAGGCGGAAGTATCTTTGAGAAATACGGTAAATTTAGATTTATACTAGGTTTTGAACCACAATAATCGAAAATTAAATTAGCGCAGTCTATTGAAAAATCAATATTTTTGTATTAAAATTTGTTTATCATGAGCAGCCAAAAAAACTTTGTTTCTCTAAAAGACGAAACCATTAGAATCTTCGAAAATCCTTTTTTAGACTGGTGTTCTAGAATTCATTGGTCATTGCCATTAATTGTATGGGTTCCTGTTGTGCTATTTTGTTTGTACACATCATTATTTACATTTCATTTTAGCCTATTAGAAACACTTGCCTATTTATTGGTAGGATTGGTTATCTGGACTCTTTCAGAATATTTTATTCACCGATTTGTTTTTCATTACCACCCTACTAGCGAATTTGGTAAAAGAATCGCATTTTTAATGCACGGTATCCATCATGATTACCCAAACGATTCTAAAAGATTAGTTATGCCTCCAATAATGTCAATCTTGTTATCTATTCCTTTTATTTTTCTTTTCAAATATGCATTTGGAGGAGAAGGCGCTTCTTATTCTGCATTTTCGGGCATGGTAATTGGATATTTATGCTACGACATGCTTCATTATGCGGTACATCATGCTCGTTGGGACAATCCACTGTTTGTTCAGTTAAAAAAACATCACATGGCACATCATTTTGTAGCTCCTGAAGAAGGATTTGGTGTAAGCAATATGTTTTGGGATAAAATTTTCAGAACGGAAATTAAGCCTAAATAAAAATAAGAATCTCTAAAACCAAATATGAAAACACTTATTCTTTTTTTAATTACAAATTTAACCCTTTTTTCTCAGGATATCATT
>CAZUUI010000008.1:0-19589 GCA_964622955.1 uncultured Chitinophagaceae bacterium
CGATATCCGATATTGCATCTTCAGTCAATTCAATATCGTAAATCATAATCCCAACAATTCCTTTTGTTTATTAATTGGAATTTTTTTTGTTTTGCCTAATTCGGCTTGTTTTATTGATTTGTCAATTTTTGCATAAAAGTCTTCTTTTGACAACAAAGTATTTTGGTTTTTTGTAGCCATTTCAAATCGTACTTTTAATTCTATTAACAAAGATTTAAGTAAATTCATTTGTTTTTCATCATTTGGATAAACAGTAATTATGTCCATAATATTACAAAACTTTTCATTACAAAAGTACAAATATTTTATGAAATTAATATAAATTATTTTCTAAGAATAATTTACTTTAATAAACTCTCAATATCCGCAATAACTGAAGAATCTGTTACTTTAGTTTTGGGGCTGATGGATTTTACAATATTTCCCTCTTTATCAATCAAGAATTTTTGAAAATTCCATTTAATATTGGCATCTTCTAGTTTATTGTATTTTTTCTGAGTTAGAAACTGATACAAAGGATGCATATCGCTTCCTTTTACCGATATTTTTGAGAACATATCAAAGGTTACACCATAATTTGCTTGGCAGAAAGAAGCTATTTCGCTGTCTTCGCCAGGTTCTTGCCACAAAAAGTTATTGGCTGGAAATCCCAATATCACCAATCCTTGGTCTTTATATTTTTTGTATGTAGCTTCCAAATCTTTGTATTGAGGAGTGAGTCCACACTTGCTGGCTACATTTACTATTAATATTACTTTGCCTTTGTAGTCCGAAAGCGATTTTTCGGTGCCATTGAGCATTTTCATTTTGAAGTCATAAATGGATTTTTGTTCCAAATCGGGAAATTTATTTTGGCACAATCCCAAAAAACCTAGAAAAGATAAAAATAACGATTTCATAAAAAAGTATTTAAGTTGTTGTTAAAAAATTAAAAGTCGTCGTCTCCTACAAAATCATTGTCAAAGCTGTCGTTGTTCATTTTTGAAGGAATAGTTTTTGTAGTTATATTTCCCCCAAAGTCATCCATCATAAAAGGATCTCCAGAGGATGGTGTGCCAAAGTTTGTAGAATTTGATATACTGTCAAATCCTCCCGAAGGGCCATAACTTTCATCAAAATCGGCATATTTTACATATTGTCCAATAAATCGTGCTTTGACAGTATCGGTTTCTCCATTTCTGTGTTTTTCTACTATGATTTCGGCTATTCCTTTCAAAGAATTTCCTTCTTCATCTACGGCTTCTTTGTCGTAATATTCGGGACGATATAAGAATATAACCATATCGGCATCCTGCTCTATGGACCCCGATTCCCTCAAATCCGAAAGCATAGGGCGCGCGCCTTTTTTGCCACTGCCTCTTTGCTCTGCCTGACGGCTTAGCTGCGCTAGTGCTATTACGGGAATTTCGAGTTCTTTGGCTATTGCCTTGAGCGAACGAGAAATAAAAGCAATTTCTTGCTCTCTGTTTGTAATTGATTTACCTCTTCCATCGCCCACATTGGCTGTCATTAATTGAAGGTAATCCACAATGATTAAATCAAGTCCTTTTTCGCGTTTGATTTTACGTACTTTTTTTCTAAAGTCCATTACACTCAATCCTGCCGTGTCATCTATAAAAAGGCTCGCTTTGTTCAATGAACCAATTTTGGTTGTGATTTGTTCAATTTCCGCTGGCGTTAAGGTTCCTCGTTGAATTTTGGTTTGATCTATTTCGCTTTCCATCGAAATCATCCTTTGAAGAATCTGGTGTGTAGACATCTCTAGCGAGAAAAAAGCCACCGATTTTTTATCCATTACCGAAGCATTTCTTGCCAATGCAAGTGTAAAGGCTGTTTTTCCCATACCCGGACGACCTGCCACAATGATTAGGTCACTTTTTTGCCATCCCCCCGTCAAATCATCCAATTTCTTAAATCCTGTTTGAACACCTTGGATTTTATTTTCTTTGGCAATATTTACACGTTCTTTCAGTTTGCCAATAGCTTCAATCAAAACAGAGTTGATTTGTGTAGGATCTTTACTTGTATAGTTATCGGCTAGTTTATAAATTTTGGATTCGGCTTCATCTAGGAGTTCAAAAACGTCTTTTGTATTGTCATAAGCATCTTCTATAGTTTCATTTCCCAGTTTTATGAGTTCTCTTTGAATATATTTTTGGGCTACAATCCTTGAGTGAAACTCTACGTTGGCACTACTTGCAATGGTGTTGGATAATTCTATTAAATAGGCTGGCCCCCCTATCATCTCTAGTGTACCTTCTTTTGCCAGTTGTTCTGCCAATACCCCAATATCTATAGGTTCGTTTCGTGCGCTTAAGTTAAGTGCAGCAGAAAAAATCTTCTGATGCGAAGGCATATAAAAGGATTCTTCTGATAAGATTTCTCGCACCGTATCTATCGCTTCTTTATCTATCATGACAGCTGCAAGAACCGCTTTTTCCATTTCAATATTTTGGGGCGATTTTTTGCCCAAATCAATATCTTTTATCTTCTTATTCAAGAGATTAGATTGAAATCGTTGTATGGTTTCTTTTTGGTCTATCATTGCTTAATTTATTGAATATTAATTTTTTATATTTAATTTAGATGTAGAATTATTACTTCTTTATTATTTCTGCAAATTTAAGTTAATATTTTTTTACGCAAAAATTAACTTCAAGATTTTTATTGTTAATTCGAGGAATTTTTGTGAATCTCGTGTGGATAACTTATGTTTTTTTGTGGATTAAAGTTTTAATCATTTGAGAAATATGATTTAGTTTTGTTTTTTTAATTTAAAATAGACTGTTGAAAAAAAATACACAAATCTTAAAAATTAAAGGCATGGAGTTTTATGCTTGTCATGGAGTTTATCAGTTTGAAAAATTGAGAACAACTCGCTTTATTGTTGATATTGAGGTTGAAGCCAATTATGAAAAAGCAATGATAAGTGATAGGATTGAAGACACGTTAGATTATGAAATAATTTATAACAAAATTTCAAAGATTATGAGCAAGTCTTCAAATTTAATTGAATATTTAGTACAAGAAATTTCAAAAGAGATTTTACCCTTGTTATCTATTGGTAATCAATTAAAAATAGAAATTCATAAAATGAAACCACCTGTTAATGGAAAGGTGAACGAAACAGCTTTTGAGGCAGTTTTTGTAAAATATTAAAGAAAATTCTTTGAAAATTTAAAAAAAGCTATATATTTGCACTTCAATTTAAAAATGGAGATTGTAGCTCAGTTGGTTAGAGCATCGGTTTGTGGTTCCGAGGGTCGTGGGTTCGAGCCCCATCATTCTCCCTTTTTTTTGTCCCTCCCCTAACATTTTTGATATTTACAAAACTTAACATTTAAGTTGATTTTAGACTATGTTATTATCAAAATATTTAAAGTTTTTGTTAAATTATTTTTTTAATTTTTAAATAATAAATGCGTATATTTGTCCCAATTTTTAGTATATGGGAAAAATCTACATAGTTCTACTATTTTTAATTTTAGGAACATTTCTTGAAAGCTCTGCACAAATTGTTGTTGCTACATCACACACCGCAACAGATTTGTTTACGGGAGGTATTTCATTTAACGTTAGCAATAAATGTTCCTCCCCAATTCGAATTTCTGAAATATCAAGTATTCATGCTACAACCAATACCTCTGTGAACCCAATAGTAAAAGTTTGGTATAGAGTTACACCCATAAGAACTACTGCAATTACTTCTGTTTCTACTCTTACCGGTTGGATTTTAGCAAAAACTCAAGTAAAATCAGGTATGTCTACTTCAGTTCAACCATTTGCTACAAATTTAAGTATTGATATTCCCGCTGGGGATACAATAGCGATTTTTTTAGAATCGAATCAACAAAGCGCGGCTCAATTTGTGGCACCTCCAAATGTAGGATTGCATACTTTTGATTCTGTTACAATTCAAACAGGTTTTTTGAAGGGATATTCAGGGCTTGCGTCTAATCCAAGTTCACATCCTAGAGGGTTTGTCGGTAGTATAAAGTTTTCAAAATTAATTCCTTGCTCAGGAACTCCAAATCCTGGTTCAATTATTTCTGAACAAGGATTTTGTGCAGGAGTAAACAAAACTTATTTTTTAGACGGTGCAACTTTTGCAAGCAATATTTCGTATCAATGGCAAACAGCTCCTTCGGCTACTGGTCCATGGACCAATGTAGGGTCAAATAGCTTAAGTTTTACAGGATCTTTTACAAACAATACCTTTATTCGTGTAAATGTAACTTGTAATAATTCGGGCTTATCTGCTATTTCCCCTGTTTTTTTAGATACGTTAAAACCACCGGCATATTGTATGTGTGCTCCAGCTTATGTCGTAGATGATATTGAAGAAGAAATCGTTAAAGTGAAAATTAATACAAGTGAGAGGATCTCAAATTGTTCTTCTTTACCATCAAATGTAGGTTCCTCCAGCTTTTTAGGTAAGTATACAGATTGGAGACCTTATGGATCTATGGCTACTTTAAAACAGAGTTCATTTAATGAATTAACTGTAGATTATAATACTTGCGGAATTTTGAATCGTGCTAGAGGGTATACTGTATATATTGATTATAATGCAAATAAAGTTTTTGAATCTTCAGAGGTTATTTCAAGTGGAGTAATTACTGCAAATTCAAGCTATGGTGAAAGGTTAAATACTTTTATTGTGCCAGCAAATGCTGGAGGTGCTCTAACTACTGCTAATCCAAGAGTAGAGGTTTTGATGCGAGTTATTTATTATAGTGCTACAACTCCCATGCCTTTTGTAGGTTGTCCTACTGCAGCTTTTACAGCTGGTGAAATCGAAGACCATGTTGTTACAATTGAAATTTCTGATAATTGTGTTGGTAAACCAACTCCAGGAATAATAGATGGAACAAGAGGATTTTGCATAGGATCTAATTCTGTATTTACAAACTATAATGCAACTATAGCTAAAAATATGTCTAGAATTTGGCAGACATCTTCTTCTCCTTCTGGTCCTTGGACAACATTAGTAGGGCAAACAGGCGAGCAAGCTAGTTCTATTCTTGGTGGATCTACCTATATAAGAGCTATTGTTAATTGTATTACCTCGGGACTATCTGATACTACACCAATATTTTTGGACACATTAAATCCAAGTGCTAAGTGTGTTTGTCCCCCACCTTATTATAATACGGTTTTAACTAATACGGTAGATTATATAGAGAATGTAACATTAAATGGATATTATAATACCTCTATTGTTCAAACGAATACGGGGATGGTATTAAATCCTTTACGTTTCCAGAATTTTAGAGATTCATTTATTCCCCTAAAAGTTGTACCTGGTGGAATTATTACAGGAAATATATCGCTAAATTCTGCAAATACTACAAACAATACCGTAAGATTTTATTTAGATGCTAATAATAATGGTATTGATAATTTAGATTTATTAGTACCTACATTGACAAACGTATCAATAACTCCAGCTACTCCAACGAGTTTTTCATTAACAATTCCTTCAAATGCTCCGTTAGGTGTTTATCCTCTAAGAGTTCGATATCTAAAATCAACTACAAATGTTGCTCCTTGTATAAATGCTGGAACTACGGCAGGTGAAATTCATGATTATTTGGTTGAAGTCTATCTTCCACCATATGATTTAATTTTATTATCTGTAGATTCTCCAAAATCGGGTTGTTCTTTGACGCAAATACCCGTTCAATTTAAAATTAAAAACTCTGGTTTGAATGCTGTAGCTCCAAATATGAGTTATTCAATTAATGGAGGACCTGCAATAAGTCAAACTTTTGCCCTACTTCAAAAAGACTCAACTAGAACATATCAGTTTACTCAAAAAATTGATTTCACATCAATAACTGGTCCTACTACGATTAGAGTATGGTCAAATTTATCGTCAGATGTTGAAAAATCAAATGATACAATTGAGTATACCATGGAAAATTACAGTCAACCTCCAAAACCAGTTGTTCTTAATGATACCGTTTGTGATAATGAATTAATTTCAACGTTAGAAGCTGTGTCTGCAAATGGTTTTATAACCAATTGGTTTACAGATAATTTAGGTGTAAATAAGATTGATGAAGGTAATTTTAAATCATTTACTCCACCTTTTGCTAATACAACACTTTATGTAAATTCAACTTATGAAAAATATGTAAGTGAGGGATTACAGACTGTAACTAATGCAACTGTTGATAATACAAATTCTAAAGGTCTTAACTTTACAGTAACAAAACCTAGAGTAAGAATACATTCTGTAAAAATTGAATTTACGGTTCCTGGTTTATCTACTATTCAAGTAAGAACAAGTGCAAATGTTACCATAAAAACTATTAATTATACAGTCATAAATCCTGGTATGAATGAAGTTCCTATAGGTGTTGATTTAAATGCAGGAAGTTATCGAATTTTATTAACAGCAAACCCAGGAGCTTCAGTATCTACTGTTACTAATGCTAATCCATTTAATCCTATTATTCCATCAAATGGAACCATTTCAATTACAAGTGCCATTGGAACAACCACTCAATATCCATTCTTTTATGATTGGGTAGTTTCGTATGCTTATTGTTCCTCTAATATAGATTCTGTAAAATTAGTAAGAGTTACTGGACAAAATTCTCCTTCTATAGATTTGAGAGATTCTAGTTTATGTTCTTATCCTTCATTTTCACTTGATGCTCAAAATCCAGGAATGCGTTATAAATGGAATACGGGTGATACAACACAAAAACTTGAAGTTAAAAATTCAGGTATATACAAATTGACTGTTACTAATTCATTTGGATGTAATGTTAAGGACTCAAGCGTAATAATAATTAGACAATCACCATTGTTTAGTCTTGGCCCTGATTCAACCATTTGTTCAAATAAAAATATTATGTTGAGCACAGGATATACAAATAAAGGCTATAACCATGTTTGGCTACCCTCTCAAAAACTAAATCCATATTTAGAAGTAAATACACCTGGCCAAGTTATCTGTGAAGTATTTAATACCAATACCAATTGTGGATTTAAAGATACTATTATTATTGGTTCAGTTCCTGCTCCATCATTATTTTTAGGGAATGATACATTTACTTGTAAAAAGAATCCTATTATTTTGCAAGCGCCAACAAACCCTAATTATGGCTATTTATGGCATGATTTATCTACAACTTCTTCTAAATTAATAACTTCTACAGTAATGGCTAAGTTAACTATTACAGATAATTCTACAGTTTTTAAATGTTCTAATTCCGATTCGGTTTATGTAAAAATATCAGATTTCCCAAAACCAAATTTAGGTGCTGATATTATTCATTGTGGTCAAGAGAGATATATAACTTTTCCTGCAACAAACGGTTACAATTATAAATGGAGTAATGGATATGTAGGGAATATCACATATGTCAATAAAGATGGTAACTATATACTTACTGTTACTGAAAATGGGACTACTTGTTCGGAAATGGATACAATTAATGTGAAATTAGCTAATTCTCCTAAGTTAACTCTAGGTGATGATATAGTAACATGTGTTTCTCCTATAACTCTAACAGCAACTTCAGGTTTTACCAGCTATAGTTGGTCTGGTGGTGGAAGTACAAATACAAAAATTGTATCATCTAACGGTTCTTATACAGTAACCGCTTCAAACTCTTGTGAAACAGTTACCGATAATATAAATGTTACATTTATAACTCCACCATCTGCTATCACTTTACCTGCAGATTTGGTTATTTGTAATCCTTTGATTTTGTCTATACCAAATCAACCTTCTCCTAATGAAATATTATGGAGTACTGGTGCTCAAAATGTAAATTCTATAACTGTAGATTCTACTGCAAATTATTGGGTAAGCGTATCTAATTTATGTGGTACATTTTCTGATGCAATATATGTTAAAAAGGAACTTCCTCCAATTGCTGACTTTAGTATTTTGAAATCAGGAATGTTTGGTGTCTTTACCAATAAATCACAAAATATATCAACTTCTTTTTGGGAATTTGGAGATGATAGCACCTCTAGTGCTACAAGTCCTTCTCATAAATATTTAACAAAAGGAACTTATATTATAAAATTGACAATTACTAATAGTTGTGGTGAAAAATCTGAAAAAATTGATTCAATTGTAATTGATGGAAATTCAAGTATTGCAAATGTTTTAAACCCAAGTTATGAATTTTATCCAAATCCAGTTTCTAATTATTTGAATATAAGAATGAAAAATGTTACAAATGGAGAGTATTATATTTCTATAATCGATATTTATGGAAATATAGTAATGACAGAAAAAATTAAAGTGCAGAATGCTTTTATTGAGTCAAAGATTAATCTAGAATCGTTAACCAATGGAATGTATTTTATAGATATAAAAAATAATGGATTAAAAGTAAGTAAGAATGAAAAAATTGTTATCAACAAATAAAAACACTATTATGAAAAACATTAATCTAAAAATTGCAAACATTATAATTTTCTGATTAGTAATAGGGAATATAAAGTCACAATGTCCAACAACTGTTGCCGCAGATACAGTTTTTATAAAAAATGGTATCTGTAATAATGGTTCAATTACATTAGGTGTTACTAAAAATTATTCAGGACCCAATGTCACGTACTTATGGCAGGAATCAAATGATAACGGATTGAGTTGGGCTCCTGCGGGTTCTACAAGTGATACAATAAATATTAATCCTGATAGAGTAAATCCAACCCCAAATGTAAATAGCTATATAGATAGGGTAAGAATAACATGTGGAACTACTGTTTTGGTTTCTACTCAATTAAAGTTTGAGTTTTCTTCTAGATCAATTGGATTCGGGAATATAAAATGTTCAACTGTTCCTGGTCAGTCAGACTCTATTGTTATGTTTTTAGTTAATACTGGCTTCTTAAATGATAACAGTATTGTTAAAAATTATAGATGGATGAGTTCTTCTACAAATGGATTATTTTGGTCTGATTTGCCACAGAACAAGGATACAATTATCGTTCCTATAACAAGTAACATTTTCCAATATAGAGCCCATGTTTCATATTGTCCTCTACCTGCAAATACAACTACTTTTGGTGCAAAGTCTCCAATAACACCAACAGTGAATATGGGATTAAATGGTACGAATTTGTTTATGTCTGATAAAGATTGTACTGCCGATACTGCTAGATTGAGTATTAATGGTCTAGATAGAGGATTTTTAGCTAAATTGAATAAAATATGGTATGAAGCATCATCAGCTTCTGGACCATTTACAGTTATGACAGGTCAAATAGACACCTTTGTAAAGGTAAAAGTGTCAAATCAAAATAAATATTATAAAGTTGTATTAAAACCATGTAGTAATTCTATCGATTCATCTAGTTCATCTACATTTAGAATATGGACAGATTTAGGGCCTTTGACCGCTACTCTTTCTTGCCCAGCAGAAGAAGCTGTTATTGATTATTTATACAGAGATAGCATTAAAGGAGTAATGACTCCAATATGGGAAAAGTATTCTGGAAAAGGCCCCAAACCTTTTACAAATTACAATGCACCCGTAGACTCTATAAAACATGGTGTTTTTATTAATAATAATGATACCAATACCTATAGAGTTATTTTAAAATTTTGCCCTAATTCAATAGCTAGTATAGATACATCAAATGAAGTTGTAGTTGGATTACAGGTTTCATCTGGTACTACCTCAATTAATTTTAGAACATGTCCTGATGATAGTATTGTAGTAAAAACGACAGGAGGATCTTTTTATTCAACATTACCTATTTATTCTGCTTGGCAAATTAATAATAAAAATACTGGATTTAGCGATTATATTGGAGGATATAACAAAACAGATTCATTGGTTGTAAGAATGAAAACAGGTTTGACCTTATATAGAAAGTCAATTATGGTATGTGAGGGTTCTACAAGAACTTTCAGTACTTCTGTTTCTTCTTCTAATTTGCCAAGTACGGTTCAATTGTTTAAAGCTAATTGCTTAGATTCAATAGAGACAAATATTCTTAATGATACTGTTAAAATTACAGGGTCTAATGGGACTCAAATTCATCCAGGACCATTTGCATATCAATGGTTTGTTTCGGCAAATCAATCCGTATTTGGCGCAATTCCTGGAGAAGTTTTTCAAAAACTAAAAATAAGTAATTCTGCTTCTAACTTGTTTTATAAAAGAACAATAAAAATATGTCCTTTAGGCAATAAAACAGATACTTCTGATGTAAGTAATATCTTGTTTAATGCACCAAATAGTGCAAATGGAAAAGCTGAGGTAATAAGTGAAATTTGTTTGAATAGAAGTGTTTTAATTTCAGTTCCTAATGCTATCACTCGTTTAGGTTCACCAATTTATTTATGGCAAGTTTCTGAAGATGAAATTAACTGGACAAGTTTAACTACACCTACTTCAAACAGGGATTCCCTTCAAGATACAGCTAGAGATTATTATAGATACTATAGACGTTTGACAATGTGGTGTGATCCTGCAAATCCAAACAATATAATTATTGACTCATCTAAGTCTGTTCCAGTTGTTTATTTGCAATTGTTGCCATGGTGTGAAGGTTTTACAAATCAAGTTCAATTTGGAGCAAATAGATTATTTAATTGTTTTACCAGGTTTTCGCCTGCTTGTCCTTTAAAAGGTAACTTTGGTGCGCCTGCAAATATTTATTCAGCTGCAACTGGAGGAAAGTCGGGACAAACAATGAAACATTTGCCTACACCTCCTCCAAATCCACCTGGTATAAAAGCTGATATGAAATTGGTTTTACCAGCTTTCAAGCTAGATAAAGGAAAAGTATATAGAATATCATTTTGGCATAAACAAGATGGATCTAATATGTGTTGGGATTCTCTATATGTTACTTGGGGTAAAAATCTAGATGCTTGTGCTATAGATAATCGATTTGGTGAACCACTTGTAAGATTTAGTTTTGATCAATGGAATCGTTATTGGGCTGATTTTATTCCTACTGAAACGGATGTGTTTTATTTTGGAATTGTATATAGAGATAATGATCAAACAACAGGGGATTTCTTCATAGATAATATTTGTTTAAAAGAGGTACAGCCATGTAATTTAGCTACACCTCTTCCTGGAGCTGCATTTGCTACAGCTAAAAATATTGATAGACCAGAGGAGGTTCCTTTATATGATAAATATAAAGTAACTCATCAATATTGTGTAGGAGATACCATTATGCTTACATATCAGGATGCAATTTTTGGAACTGACGAAAAAGTGAATCAATTTGATTACTTTGGTATGAAATATCAATTTTATAGAAAGAAATTTGATCCAGATTTTTATGTAAATGATACATTTTTTAGACCTTTAAGAAATAATGCTAATTATCATTATGACTCACTAAGAAATATAAATCCTTATTTTAATACTATTAGAACTTCAAGCTCAAATAGAGCAGGAAATTTGGCAGTAAATTCAATTGAAAATGGACCTAATGCTTGGGCGCCAATAACAGCAAATGATACATCAACATTAACCATAGATCTTGGAACTGCTCAGCCACAGCCTGTTACAACATTGAGAATCTATGGAAATAGGGCAGCAAATGAATTTGTTACAAAATTTCAATTGGAGTATTTTAATGGAACCAATTTTATAATTGCAGATACTTTGATGGGAAATAAAAATAATTTTGACACAGCTGTTGTAGAAATCGACTCAACTATTAGGGCTAGAATTTTTAGAATTAGACCACTCACTTGGGTAAATTACCCTGCGCTGCGTGTTGAATTGTTATATGATATCAGATGCTTTGTGAATAGAAGAGATTGGCATACAACAAATATATTAGCTACAGATACAAGTACTTTTTATAAAATAGTAGCAACTTGTACATTAGATGGAAAAGAGTATCATTCCGATTCTTTGAAAATAAATGCTACCCATAGTGTTCCTTATTGTGAAGATTGGAGTGGTGCAGGAACTATGCAACAAGGTAATCCTCATCAAAATGTAGAAAAACAAGCTTCAGGTACTACAAATAAAATCATGCCTTTAGATGAAGTAAAAAGAACGGCATCAAGTTTTAGTGGATTAAATAGACCAGATTCGTCAACTTTTATAGCTACTACTACTTGTTGGAGACCATTGACCAATAATGTAAATGAATTTTTACAAATTAATTTTCCGAGTTTTACCCCCGTGAGTGGTTTTCAAGTTAGAGGTAATCCTTCTGCAGCCGAATGGGTAACTAATTTCTATTTGTGGAAATCAGATGATGGAATAACATATACTTTAGTGGATTCTTTTGCTGGTAATACAAATAATACTGCTACCGTAACAGTTAATCTTTCTAAAGTTGTTTCTGCAAGATCTTTAAGATTATCTGCAAAATCATTTAGTGGATTTCCAGCAATGAAAGTAGTTCCACAATACTCAGTTTCAAGAGCTTTTTCTAAATGTCCTACTTGTTGGGGTACTTATGGTACAGCCGGTATAGAAGGATTTTGGACAGCTACAATGCCATGGAGACCTAGTGTACCTTTAGGAGTGACTACAGATATGCCAGGAGCCTCCGCCTATGCATCTGGAAATCCACCAAATGTTGTGGTTTCTGCAGATGGTGTCCCAGCTAATGGAAAAAATAATACCAAAATGCTCGTGATGCCTCCAGTAAGGTTGTACAAAGGAAAAGGATACAGAGTTTCTTTCAAATGGGCGGATAATATTACGAAATTAGGAACCTCTGGACAGTTCAATACAGGTCAAACCACACAAGATTTAGATAGTTTATATATAGTAGCATCAAAAGGTAATTTTTCTCAAGAAAATATTAATAATTTCCCTAGAGAAAAAACAATTGGTGTTGTTTTTAGAGATGTTCAATCAAATACGCTTGTAACTGGTGCTGGTAGGTATAGATTGTATTGGGCTGATTTTGAGCCAAATGATACAGCAACTTATGTCTTTACAATAGTAGCAAAATTGAATAACTTAAATCCAGACAGGTATAGATTCTACATGGATGGATTTTGTATAGATACAATGCCAGTCGCTAATCCAAATGATTGTAATGATTCCCCCAAATTAGCATCTCCTCTTAGAATTAGAGTAATGCCAGATGGAGCTAAAACTTTTCCATTTACAGTACCTGACAAAGAATGGTGTAATGGAGTAGATATAAATGTGGAAGTTGATTTCAATTCTCCAAACATTGCGACTGCATGGAAAAAAGGGTGGAAGATGATGTGGGAACGAACAACAGATGATATTAACTGGGTGCCAACAGGTGATACATCAAATCAATTGAAATTTAGATTGAGTTATAAATATCAGAATTTTAGATTGAGGCTTTATAACAATTGCGGAAAAGGTGAAATTTTAGGTCCTTTAGATATATTTGCTCCAGGAGGTACATTGCCATGGACTGATGATATGGAAAGGTATACTGGAATTCCAATGCAATGTTGGGAACATGCTGCTAATAATATAACCAGAGTAGATTTAAAAACAGCTCCAACTAATATTTATGGAAAAGGAGCTAAGTGTAGCAATAAGTTTTTAAATCATAATTATGGACAAACTGTGGCTTCTGATATTAGAAATACTGAAATTTCCATGATGACTCCATTGATTGGATTAAAAAGAGATACAACGTATAGAGTTTCATTTTGGTATCAGGATCATGGGTTTAGTAATATTATAGATTCTGTTAGGCTTGGATGGAGACTTGATAGGGTAAATCAGGTAATAGATGGTGATAAAAGAATGCCAAATATTTTGACTAATAATATTTTAACGAATTACTCAACACCAAAGTTTAAATATTATACTGCCGAAATAAGACCCGGTACAGCGCCTTTCTTGCTCTTGCCTGCCAATAGAGTGGATACAGGGTATAATTTTATTGTTAAATCTCATAGCAATACATTATATAATTATGATATACAATTTGATGATTTTGAAGTTAAGCCAAAGTATACATCGGATGCGATTGTAATTGCAATTGATTCTCCAATTAATGCATGTGCATTAACTAATAATGAAACAATTGTAGCAACTGTAATGAATTTAGGTACAGCTCCTTTAACAAATATTCCTGTGTTTTGTTCTGTTGATGGCGGTGTTCCTGTATCTGCAACAATAGCAGGTCCAGTTCCTTCTAATGCAACTGCGAGTATTAGAATACCTGGTGTAGATTTGTCAACACCAGGAACAAGAAATGTTAAAGTGTGGACAAATCTTGTAAATGATCAAGATAGATGGGACGATACATTATGTACAACAATTATACATGAGTTTAGAATGTCAAATCCAATAGATACAGGAGATACTTTTTGTGAATATTCAAATCTTGAATATGTAGTAAATACATTGTATAAAAGAGCATTCTGGTATAAAAACTATAATGACATGTATCCATTCCAAGAAAATGATACTATTCGATTGAGTAATTTTATTAGAGATACATCATTCTTTGTTTCTGGTAGTACAGCCACTTCAAACTTTACTACTCCTAAAAACTTTAGCGATGGAGCTTCTACAGCTAATTACTCTAATTTAACAGGATTTGTAAGATTTGATAATGTGAGTGGTAAAACACTAAGGCTAAAAACTGTTACTATGTACTCTGAGCAAGCAGGAAGTGGAAATACAATAACCATTACAAAGTATGGCCAGCCTGTACCTGGATGTTTACCTATTCCTGTTTCATTTACTAAATCTGGAAGAGTAGATGTTCCTATTAATTGGGACATTCCTCCAGGAACAGATTATTTAATTACATACACAGGAATTACTAAAGTTTTGAGATATAATGAAACGAACTGGTTTGGAAAGGGAATAGGAGGTAAAGTTGTAATTAAACAGCCTACTGCAACTGATTTTAATTATAATTATTTCTTCAATATGGAGTTCAGAGATATGGGATGTGAAACAGAGCGTGTAAAAGTAAATCTTAGAGTTAAAAAATCACCTTTAGTTTCCTTAAAAGATACAAATCGAATTTGTTCTTTCCCAGATTATAAAATTTGTGCACAGGCACCTTTAGCTTCTTCTGGTGATTCTTATACTTATAAGTGGCAAGATGGAAGCACTGATACATGTATATTAGTTTCAGCTACTAAAATGTATAAAATAACAGTTACAAATCAGTTTGGTTGTGAGTCAGTAGATTCTACAAGTATAATTGTTGATCCATCTCCTGAATTAGATTTAGGTAACGATACCTTTTTCTGTAGTGGCTTGAGTATTATTCTTGATAGTAAATTGGATCCCGCAAAAAATTCAATAATATGGAGTAATGGTGCTAATTCAAAAACAACGACTGTAAATCAAGCTGGAACATACACTGCAATGGCTTTTGATTTAGTTAATTTCTGTCCTTCTCAAGATACAATAGTCGTGACAAAAATTGATGCCCCTACTATCAATCTAGGTAATGATAGAGTATTTTGTGGTAATACTTCAAATATTGCTACGGGTGTAAATTTGACTAATTTGTCAGCTGTATGGGGTGGTCAAAAATCAATCGCAAATGGTGTAATTTCAACTAAAGGAAATTGGAAATATTGGATAGAAGTAACTCATAATACTACAGGTTGTAAAAATTCAGATACTATATGGGCTAATTTGCAAAGCAATCCAATAGTTGACTTAGGACCCGATATCAATTCTTGTGGTCCGAATGAAGTATTACAGAATAAAAATACATCAAATGTAGGCACCTATAATTATAGCTGGAATACTACAGCTACTACACCTACGTTATTAGTTTCATTGCCAGGTACTTATAAACTCACAATGACCGATGCCCTGTATGGATGTTCGGCTGAAGATAGCATAAAAGTACTATTTAATACGTTGCCTGTCTTTACTCTAGGAAATGATATTGAAGTATGTCAAGATTCTGTGACTTTAACGGCACCATTGACTGGAGCAAATTATACATATAAATGGACAGGAGGATCTACAGCCTCTACATTAAAAGTTAAGAATTCAGGAGATTATTGCTTAACCGTTTCAAATGGCTGTTTATCTTATACAGATTGTATACGAGTGGATCTAATGAAGAGTGCTAATATGTATTTTGATAGTTTACCAAGCTTCAAGGCAGGATGTAATCAAGTAACATTAATAGCTACTTCAAACTTGAGTAATAATCGAATACGATGGAGCAATGGCGCTACTACTAATTCTATTGTTGTAAATCAATCGGGATCATATTCTGCATCCATAAGTGGAGTATGTGGCAATTTAACAAAATCAGTTTTAGTTCAAATTGACAACACGCCTACAGCCAATTTTACTATTCAAATTCCAAATCTTAATGATAGTTTAACGATATTATGTGTTAATAATAGTACAGTAGGTGCCAAATACTATTGGGATTTTGGAGATACCAAGACGAGTACAGATTTTAATGCAGTTCACACATACAAGAATGAAGGAAGCTATTTGGTAACCCTTCGAGTTGTAAATTCATGTGGTGAAAAATCAATATCACTTCCAACGGGAATTTTGAGAAAAAATAGAATAGGCATAGTAGAAAATTTACAAGATTT
The DNA here is from genome assembly GCA_964622955.1 of uncultured Chitinophagaceae bacterium. GTDB lineage: Bacteria > Bacteroidota > Bacteroidia > Chitinophagales > JADJOU01 > CHPMRC01. The sequence continues at coordinate 16,502 of CAZUUI010000008.1, forward strand.
AGATTTAAATTTATATCCAAATCCAGCCCAAACTTCAGCTAAATTATTTGCTTCGGGTATTCAAAATGGGTCGTATACAATTACCATGTCCAATATGCTAGGACAAATTGTTTATTCTCAATTTATTGATATAAGAAATAATTTATTGGATCATAATATCAATGTGAAATCGATAGCAGCTGGTGAATATTTGATTAATCTAATTTCTGAAAATCAATCAATTGTTAGAAAATTAGTTGTGATTAAGTAGATCTAAAATTTGTTTGAAATACAAAAAGGCAGCTATTATTAATAGCTGCCTTTTTGTTATATAGAAATAAAATTTTAGTCTTTTTTATTATTGTTAAAGATTATAATAATACTCTACTCTTATCATAAAAATGATATTCATTTATGGCTAAGTCAGAATTTTGAATTAATTTAACCTTACATTTATACTTCCATTGCCATTTTAGAATTGTGCTAATGATTCCAATTTTTAGGAAGGAGAATATAAATGGGTGAACTTCAATTATCAGGAATTTAAACTCTTTTGATAATGCTTTAAATTTTTGATGTATAGAATTTGTAATTAGTATAGATGATGAAATCTTACCTGTTCCATTGCAAGATGGGCAATTTTCTTGATTTTTTACAATTACTTGCGGTTTTACTCTACTTCGTGTAATTTGCATGACACAGAATTTAGATAAAGGTAGTATTGTATGATTAGCTCTGTCAGGTTTCATTGCTTTTTGCATTTCTTCAAAAATTTGCTCTTTTATATCAGCGTTTTTTGAATCTACAAAATCTATAGATATAATACCTCCCAAATCTCGAAGTCTAATCTGACGTGCTATTTCAATAGCAGCTTCTTTATTTAATTTAAGAATAGCTTCATCGCCTTCCAAATTCATTTTTTTGAAAGTATTTACTCCACTGTTTACATCAATTACGTGCATTGCTTCGGTATGTTCAATTACCAAATATCCGCCGCTTGGAAGTAATACTGTTTTATTAAATGAGGATTTTATTTTGGAATTTAATCCAAGTTTTTCAAAGAGAAGAGTCCCATCTGCTACTCTTTGTACTATTTTTCTTTTTTCGGGTGCTATTAAAGTAATATAATCAATAATAGAATTGTACAAATCTTTGTTATTTACTATAATTTTGGTGAAGCTATCATTTAAAAAGTCTCTAAGTAGTGTGTTTGATTTACCAGCTTCTTCAAAAACTTTAATAATATTTTCTGCGTTACGTATTTTTATGCAAGTCTCTTCCCATATTTTATATAAATTATTTATGTCTTCATGTATATCTTTTATACTTCTTCCACTCGATACCGTTCGTAAAATAATTCCAAAGTTTTTTGGTTTGATTCTTAAAACTATTTCGTGAAGTCTTTTACGTTCTTCTTTGTCCGTAATTTTTTTTGAGATATTGATGCTGTTTTCAAAAGGAATTAAAACGACATACCTACCTGGAAACGATATTTCTGTACTTAGACGAGCACCTTTTGATGAAATGGGTTCTTTTAAAATTTGTACAGGAATCATATCGTTTTTTGATAAAAATTCCTCTATTTTTCTGTTTTTTTCAAGTGTAGGTTTAAAGGAGTAATTTTCAATTTTCAAATCTTTTTCTCCTTTTAATTTTCTAAAGAAATCTTGAATAGAATTAAAATTCTCACCTAAGTCGGTATAGTGTAAAAAAGCCTCTTTATCTTCATTAATATCTACAAAAACTGCATTTAATGCAGGGAGTGTTTTTTTTATTCTAGCCCAATAAATATCACCAATGTTTAATTGGCTTAGAATGTTTTCTTTGTGAAATTCTACTAATTCAGAATTTTCGAGCAAAGCCATTTCACAACCTTGTTCGGTAGCTTGTATAATTAATTCTCTTGCTATATCATTCATAAAATAGTTAACACAAATAAAAATATAATGCCTACAATGTGAGGCATTATATTTTTGAAATTTTATTTAAAATAAATAATTGTAGGGGAAGCGTTTATTCTAAAAAGAAATTATTTTTTCTTTTTATGACGCATTTTTCTCAATCTTTTCTTTCTTTTGTGAGTTGCTATTTTATGTCTTTTTCTTTTTTTACCACAAGGCATAGTCTTTAATTTAAAGGGTTATATAAATTGTTATTTTTTATTTAAATTTTCAATAGCTTGGCGAAGTTGCTCTTTTATAGGTGCTTCAACGTTTGGCATATCTATTATTTTTTGTAAATCTTTTTTCGCATTATCTTTTCTGTTCGTTTGAGCATACATTTCTGCTCTCATTAATAATGCGTCTATATTTTTAGGTTGCAAATATAATACTTTTTTCAATCGTTGCTCAACTTTATCATATTGCCCCGATACTAATCCAAATTTTGCAAGTATTAAGTTAGCTTCACTATTCATGGAGTCTTTTTGTACGATTCCTAAAAGTATTTGTACTCCTTTCATCGGCTCGTTTTGAAGTTCCATATAGCTTTGAGCAAGTTTTAATTTCGAAGTGATTTTATTTGAATCCAATTGATAGCTCTTTTCAAAACAATATGTAGCCTTATTTGAAATGTCCTTTATTAAAAGTGTATCTAATTTAGGGTCTGAAAAAAGTTGTATGAAGTTATCTCCACAGATTTCCCAAGAGTTTGCATTTTTTATAATTTCAGCCTTTTTTAATACATATAATGATGCAATTTCTGGGTTTTGTATATTGTTGAAGAAGTCAATGATCTTGGTTAGTGAATTCAGCTTTGATATACTATCATTACTATTGTTGAAAATTGAAACTAAGCTATCAGCTTTTGATTTTATTACTTCGCTTGAATTCTTAAAGAATTTTTCTTCGTGATTTTCAAGCGTGTAATTCGCTTTTTCCATAACCATTGCATTGCTTGTCTTTTTAGTCTTTGTAGGAATAAAAACAAACGCTATAATTGATGATATTACTGCTAATGCAATGAAAAAAAGTGATTTTTTGCTCAAAATCAATTAAATTATTTTATTTTTTTGCTAGATTTTACTTTCTCTACAAATTCTTTTGCAGGTTTGAATGCTGGAATATGATGCTCTGGAATACTAATTGTAGTGTTTTTCTTAATATTTCTA
>CAZUUI010000009.1:0-3248 GCA_964622955.1 uncultured Chitinophagaceae bacterium
ATGTATTTTTAGAGATGGATATGATTTATAGAAATTCAAAATTTGAAAATCCAAGTTTGAACCAATCCACAGTAGGCGTTCAAGCAGGAATCCGAGCCAATCTTAGACGTAGAGAGCAGTTGTATTAATCTACTCTATACCAATATTGCGTTCTGCCTATTAAGGAAAAACCAATAAAGCCTCTCAGTTTTAGCTTATCATTGCCTTCTAACGAAAATTTGCAGCTGTATTCTTTGCCCGATTTAGGATCTACGATAGTGCCATCTACCCATTCATTGCCCTCTTTTTTCATTTTCGACATAATTTCTAGCCCTATCAGAGGTTTGTTTTTAAGCACACCTTTGCAATTTTTGCATTCATCGTGGTCCACTTTTGTCAATAACTTGACAATTTTGCCATACAATAATCCATTTTTTTCATAAATCTGAACATAGGATTTGGCTTGTTTGGTTTCGTCATCTATGGTTTTCCAAGTACCGATTGGACTTTGTGCATTTGCAATAAAACAAATGAAAAATAAACTAAAAAGCAAATTACATTTTTTCATACTTTATTTTTTTTGGTTAATTCGTTCCAAAAATAATACTTTTTAATGAAAAATCAATCTATTATTTCCACTTCATACGTTTGTGTTCCATACGCCTGAATGTTGCACGCACCTGTTTTGAAATTAAAACGGTATTCGTGAAGCGGACAAAGGATTTCGTCGTTGCAGATTTTACCTATTCCTAGGCTAGCGCCTTTGTGAGGACATAGATTGTCTATCGCAAAAAATTGTTCATTTTGATTGATGATACAAATTTCTTTTTCACCTATAAATACAATTGATGTATCACCATTTTTTGGCAATTTTTTTCTTTCAACTTTTATCATCATTTACCAAGGCAATTTTTTTCGTAATCCATCTAATAATTCATTCTTTTTCTTTTCTACTTCTTGTTCTACTTGTTTTTTGGTTTCGTCTACTTTTTTCTCTACTTCTTTTTGGATTTGCTTTTTGGCGCTATCGGCTGCTTTGATAGCCGTGTTTTTAAGTTCTTCACCTTTTTGTTTTGCCATATCTATAGCTGCATTGGTAGGAGATGTAGTTGTAGAACCATCGCCTTTGAGCATTTCGGGAGTTCCAAGCGATATTTGTGGTTTGTCAAAAAATCCTTTGATGTTCAAGTTCAATCGAACTTTTTCAGGCTTTATTTGACCCAAAAATGGAAGATTTACCTTGCCTAGCAATCCATCTACCACCGAATTGGCAGGACCTAACTGTGAAAAAGGTACATCAATTGACATTTTATAATCCAACGATTTGTCCAATCCTTGAGCACCTTGCAAGCCTACTTTCATATTGTTTGCATTGAAGTTAATGGGTTGGAGCAAAATTTTTCCTTTATCTATTGATAAATTAGCGTTGATATTATTGACTTCAAGGTTTTTTAACTGGCTCAATTTGGTCAATTCGGCTATCTTGTCTAGTGCAGGTAGTCCTATAACTTTTGCCATAGGAATTGAAGCCGAAAAATCGCCACTTGTAGTCATTAAATCGGGGCTCATATCGGGCAATAATGAAGTAGTAATGCTCGATTTGGACGATACGCTACCCGTCATAAATTGCATAATTGGCGCTAGCTTTTTGGCAGATTCTACATTCTCAAAAACTTTTTTCATATCAAAGGATTGGATATTATAGTTGAGCAAGCTCACCGGTTTGCTGCAATTCACCGTGCTGTAGCTTCCATTTAGGATAGCTTTTCCGCCCAATAAATCAGCGTTTACATTTTGAATTTGTACGGTTTCGTTTTCTATTTTCATCCCTCCAATCAAGTTTTGGATATTCATTTTTCCATAATCCATAGATTTGATATTCATTGAACCCGTAAAATTTATGTTTTTAGGTACATAAACATAATCTGTACTGCTTTTCTTAGTTTCCTCTTTTGGCAAAAATTCATTGGCGTCTACATAGTGCGACAAAAAGGTAAGATTGCCTTTCATTACAGCTTCTTTGGACAAATAGTACGCAATAAAGTTTTCCAGCTTTCCTTTCATATCAAAATCTGTTTTGCCTATTTGACCTACACAGCTAGTCATATCTACAAATTGTGGCGAAAATATCAAATCTAACGTATTGACTTTGACAGGTTTTTCTACCGTTGTAGAGGCATAGTTCAAACCTTTTATATCTACCGTGCCACTCGCTTTAATGGCTTCATATCGTTTGGCGTCGATATCGGACTTTCTGGCTTCAAGGTTCAAATTGATATTCATCAATCCCGAAAGGGTTTTTACATCTTCCATAGGGTAGAAGCTTTTGACATCTTCGAGGTTCATTTTTCCAACGGCAATGAGTTTTACATAAGGATTTGATTTCATATTGGCTACTTTTAGGCTTCCGCTAAAAGGGTCATTTCCCAGTTGCATTCCAAATTTTGATATATCCAAAATTATCATATCCATTGAGCCTCCAGGACTGGTAATATTGGAAGTAATATTTATATTAGATACTTTTTTGGGTAGCGATGGATAATGAAAATTTCCATTAATGATATTGAATTTTATATCCATTTTGGGATAAATATCGCCTTGATACATACCATTGATTTTTCCATCTAAGTTAAATTTTCCATTTGCTTCCATTTTGTCAAAATCTTTTGCATATATAGCTGGAATTAAAGACAATACGTCTTTGAATTGCGTGTTGTCTGTTTTGAATGTTACGTCGCTTTGAATGGCATCGTTTGCAAGCATTTGAACAGAACCATCTAATGCAATTTTTAAAGCATTGAGCTGAATTGTATTTTCTTTAAATCCATATTTTTTTTGAGCTTGATCAATATTAACATCCCCTGAATATACCAAATGTGCATTTTTCAAAAAAGGAACACCACCCGAAACAAAGTTGAGTTTTTCGATATCAGTTTCCGAAATATAATTTACCAAGTTTTCGGTGAAATCGCCATTGCCTGAGTGGTTCAAGTTTTGAATTTCAAGATTTTTATTGGTTTGCAAATCGGTGTATTTGATATGTATTTGTTTTAAATCCAGTTTTTTGAGACTCATCTCAAATTTTGAAGGCTCTTCTTTTTCGGCGCTAGGTTTGGTAATATCCCAGTTAGCCTTTCCATCTCCCAAAACAATTGCGTGAATTGAGCCATTTTCAAGTGTAATGGCGTTGATTTTCATAGCGCTTCCATTTAGTACAGACATTATATCTAATGATACATTTGCAGATTCTAAATTTACTAAAGTATCAT
>CAZUUI010000009.1:3258-8227 GCA_964622955.1 uncultured Chitinophagaceae bacterium
TTAGGAAAATTTTTTATATTTTTCAAAATAGAAACATCCAAATCGCCAATTGAAACTTTGGCATTGATATTTTTGCTAATTTCTTTATTTGCGGCTTCTATTAGTTTATCTTTGAAGAAAAAAGGCACTATAATTGCTATCAGCAAAAATACTATCAAAACACTTCCTAAACCTATGGCTATTTTTTTCATCTTTTTTTGTTTAATTCAGCTACAAAAGTACATCTTTCCCAAAATTTATATATTTAAAAAATATTAAAACTGTATTTTTGTTGTGTATATAAATTCATATCCTTTTGAAAATAGTATTAGTAGGTACAGCAAATCCATACAGAGGTGGCGGAATTTCGTCTTTTAATGAGCGTTTGGCTTTGGAATTGAAGAAGATGGGACATGATATTATCATTTACAATTTTACGTTACAATATCCCGATTTTTTATTTCCTGGAACATCGCAATATGCAGACACCCCTCGGATAGACGAAGTGCCTACATACAGAAAAGTCAATTCGATCAATCCGTTTAATTGGATAAAAATAGGTTTTGAACTCAAAAATATGCGTCCTGATTTATTATTATTTCGCTTTTGGACACCTTTTATGGGGCCTTGTTTTGGGACGATAGCACATTTAACTAAAATGAATGGACATACCAAGGTGCATGCGTTGATAGATAATGCCATTCCTCATGAAGCAAAATTTACCGATAAAATTTTTTCAAAATATTTTTATAGCGCAGTTGATAAGTTTGTGGCTATTTCCAAAAAAGTGAAATCCCAATTGGAGCAACATACAAATAAAGAAGTTGTTTATAGCCCACACCCTATCTACGATATTTATGGTGAGAAATTAGATAAAAAAATAGCTAGAGATTATTTTCAACTCAATTTGGCGCAAAAAGTAATTTTGTTTTTTGGATTTATTAGAGAATACAAGGGATTGGACTTGTTAATTCAATCTATGAAATCTAATCCAGATGTAAAGCTCATAGTAGCTGGTGAGTTTTATATCGATTCAAAGCCGTATTTTGAATTAGCTGAAAAATTAGGTGTTTCAAGTCATATTATTTGGAAAAATCAATTTATAGCCGATGAAGAAATCAAATATTATTTTTCTGCGGCTGATGCTGTGATTTTGCCTTACAAAAATGCTACGCAAAGCGGCATTACACAAATTGCCTATCACTTTAATACGCCAATGATTGCAACCAATGTAGGTGGATTGGAAGATTTTGTGAAAGATGGTGAAGTTGGATTTTTGGTAAATCCAAATGTGGATTCTATTGCAGAAGGAATTAATCGTTTTTATAATGAAGCGAAGGAAATTGAATTTTCGGAAAATATCAAAATTGCCAAAAAAGCTTTTGACTGGAATGTGTTAGCTTCAAAAATTATTACAATTTAAACGACATTGAAACTTGCAAATTGCGTCCCAAACCACTAATACCACTCATATATTTTCTATAATGTGCATCAAAAACATTGTTTAATGTAAGATTGGCTTGAATATACTTGTTGAATTGGTATCCACAAGCCATATTGAGTATAAAAAACTCGGGAGTACCAACAATTCTATTGTTTTCAATAGCCGCAAAACTCTTGATCATTTCATTGTTTGGATTGAAGAAGCTTATAGGTTTTGCGCCGTTGTAATTGACCCAAAAATGAGCTGAAAATTTCCCTTGATGTCCTTTTATTCCTATATTTCCATAAATAGGTGGAATGTCGTCAAGATAGATTTGAGTGTCTTTTTGTACGCCATAATTATAGTTTATGGAAAAATACCCCATCCATTGTTTTGAAAAATGATAACGTGCATCGATATTGGCCCCCAAGACATAACTTTCGGCTAAATTAGCCCGTGTATAAACTTTGTATGTTTCGTCAAATGTAATTTGGTCATCTATACTATCAAAAGCTTTTGTTCCAATTTTATTTTGATACAAATAGGCAAAAGGCGCTATCTGAAGCTCGAGCATATCGTCAAATTTTCGATAAAAATGCCCTTCCAACCCTAATATATTCTCATTTTTTAAATTCTCGTTTGGAATTAAAACGGTTGTTGAAAGTGGGTTGGAAATATTATACCCATCGGGCATTCGTGAGCTAAAAAATGCTGTAGCTGCATAATTGCTATTTTCACAAGAATGTCTTGTCCAAGAGATTTGAGCATTGTATGAGGTATGAAGTGCGTTTAACTTTTCATAATCTTCAAAGTTGAAAGGCTCAATGTTCAAAAAGCTGTATTTTAATTGTTGCATTCCAAAATTGACGCCTGCAAATAGAGCTGTTTTATCATCCAATCTTCTTTCCAACTTTAAATACGAAGAAGATTTTATAGTAGCAGGGCTTGTCTCAGAATTAAAAATGTTGAAAAAGCTTGAATAACATGAGGGTAAAATTGCATCTTTTGAATAGGACTCCGAAAAACTATTTGCTGACTCAATCTTTGCATTTACACCATAGAACAATACCCATTTCCAATTAAAATTTTTATGCGCGTCTATATTCAGTTCTAATTTTGAGGTGTTGAGCGCTAATGATTTTACATAAGGGCTTTGATATTTTCGAAAATGGGTGGTTTGTTCTAATGAAGAATAGCCAAGATTGATGTTCAATTTGGAAAATAGTTGTTGTTTTTTATTGAATTGGAATCCTAGTGTGCTTACAAATAGAGAAATATTATCGCTATTTGTAGCAAAAAACTGAAAAGCGTCTTTGTTTTGAGTCGAATGCGTTTGGGTTGCGTCTTCGAGACGGCTGTAATACAAACCTAGCATTACATTGCTTTCATTTCCTAGTTTAAGTGTAGATTGGTTCCCAAACTGAAACAATTTAAAATTCGTTTGTGAAATAGTGTTTGGATTCAATGAGTTTTTATAATCATCCTCTTTCAAGTCATTTTGCCATTCTACAATGCCCAATTCTTTGCCCCAATTTTTATGTTTATCACTTGTGTTTTGTCCAATTTCATAAGACCTTGGACAATATGCTGAAAGTTGGAACTTTGTTCTAAATTTTGAGTTTGAAAATCCAAAAGATATTTTGGGGGTCAATGCATTCGTGTTTGAATTGAAATGAAGTGTTCCCCTTGAAAAAATCTTTTTTGTATCTGTAAAATTATCTTTGTCCGAAATAAAATTTATAGCACCTCCAATTGCATTGCTTCCATAATGAATGCTGTTATTTCCATAAAGTAGTTCTATTTTGTCAAAATTGCTCGCATCTATCATGTTCAATAGCAGGTTATTGTCGTAGTTTGAGAAATTTAAAGCTATTCCGTCGATAGAAATAGTGATTTGATTTTGTGTAAATCCTCTTGAAAATATTTGACTATGAAATGGACTTGATTGAGTTGTGTAAAAATGGCTATATTTATCCAAAATTGCACTAGTAAGACCTTGTTCCGCAAAAGAAAAACTATCTTGAAGTAGTGTCTGAGTTTTATGTGTGATTTCTCCTCGAGTTTGTTCTTTTTTTTGAAATGAAAAAAGCGCATCTCTCATTAAAAAAGGTTCTACTTGACATATTGCTATGTTTGAAAATAAAAGAAATATGTATGTAAGTCCTTTATGGCTCATAGGCTTTTATATTTTTACTAGGCCATATCCAAATGAAATGTACAATGTATTCATATTCCCATTGAAATATTCACTGCCTGTATTAATAATAGCTTTATACCCTAATTTTTCCATAGAACGCATGTAGCGAACGTCCATTTGCCAGCGTTTGGCAATATTGAGTCCAAGCCCTGCCTGGAGCCCCCAGTTTAAATCATTTTTATTCAAGGTCAAATCAAAAGATTCTTGATTTTTTTGAATAGCTTCATTAAGTTGTTTGAAAGCATAAGGTCCAGCTTGAATTCTAAGTGTACCTATTTTATAGCCCAGCATTAAAGAACCTGTAAGCATTCCCAATCCAAAACCATCTGATATAGTATTCGGCGATTTATATAAATCTACAGACGTTCTATTGAATATATATATAACTTCGGGTTGAATAAAAAGCCCTCCGATTTTTATTCTTGAAAAAATGCCAAAATTATAGCCAATTTTGCTATCTGCATTAGGAATACTGTCGGCTTTGCTAATGCCAAAATTTGAGAGATTTACCCCAGCGCAAGGCCCTAAAATAAAATTTTGGGAAAAAACTATTTGGCTAATTGATAGCAGGACAATGAATATATATTTTTGCATAATGAGTTGCAAAAATATTATTTTTTTCTCAATTATGCAAATCAATGAATCAGAAGTTAACAATTTTTACTACTTTTGCAGTGTTTTAATCCATTATATAGTGAAAATTGTAGATAAAATAGAGAAAGCAAATGGCAAAACGCTTTTTTCTTTAGAAATTCTTCCTCCTCAAAAAGGGAAAAAAATAAATGATTTGTTCAATGTGCTGGATCCATTAATGGAGTTTAAGCCTGCATTTATTGATGTAACGTATCATCCCGAAGAGATGATATATAAGCGAAGGGCAGATGGATTGATAGAAGAAGCTCCATTGCGCAAAAGACCAGGAACCGTAGGAATTTGTGCCGCTATTTCGTATAAATATGATATTGAGACCGTGCCACATCTTGTATGTATCGGTTTTTCGAAAGAAGAGACGGAGGATGCTTTGTTTTCATTGTATTATCAAGGGATAGAGAATGTCTTATTGCTAAAAGGCGATTCGAAAAATCAAGTACAAATAGAAAAATTTAATAGTCATAAATTTGCAAGTGAGCTCGTGGCTCAGGTTTCGAGTATGAACAAAGGTTCTTTTCTCCATGAAGAGACGTTGAATGAAATGGAAACCGACTTTTGTATTGGCGTAGCAGGTTATCCCGAAAAACATTTTGAAGCACCCAACTTAAATACCGATTTGAAATGGCTCAAACATAAAGTAGATTTGGGGGCAGAATATATTGTTACACAAATGTTTTTTGACAATAAAAAATACTTTGATTTTGTAGAAAAATGCCGAA
>CAZUUI010000009.1:8237-18983 GCA_964622955.1 uncultured Chitinophagaceae bacterium
GAAAAATAGGTATAAACGTTCCTATTATCCCAGGATTGAAGCCTATAGATGCAAAACATCAATTAAAAACATTGCCTTCTCGTTTTTTTGTAGAATTGCCCGAGCCTTTGACCAAAGAAATTGAGAAATGTAAGAATAAAGCCGATGTAGTTCAGGTAGGTATCGATTGGTGTATAGAGCAGTCCAAAGAATTGAAGGCGGCAGGAGTGCCATCGCTTCATTACTATACCATGAGTAGAAGCGAAAGTATTGTGAAAATTGCTAATGCTGTTTTTTAGTCACAATTTTTTGATATGAAGTTTTTGGTTGTAGGATTGGGAAATATTGGCGAAGAATATCGCTATACGCGACATAATATTGGCTTTTTGGTGCTGGATAGAATGGCGAGTAAGTATAACGTTTCGTTCAAGAATGATCGCTATGCTGATATTGCCGAATTTAGGCTCAAAAACAAAATGGTGACCCTTATTAAGCCTACTACATATATGAATTTAAGTGGAAAAGCTTATAAGTATTGGATTGACAAAATGGGTATTCCCGTAGAAAATTCAATGGCAATTGTAGATGAATTGGCTTTGCAATTTGGAACCTTACGTATCAAAATGAATGGAAGTAGTGGTGGGCACAATGGTCTTACTAATATTGAACAAGAACTCAAAACTCAAAAATATCCTCGACTTCGCTTTGGAATAGGTAATGAATTTCACAAAGGTGGACAAATTGACTATGTGTTAGGCAAATGGAATGATGAAGAGGTCTCAAAACTCCCCGAACATATCGATAGAACTATTGCTGCTATTGAAGAAAGTGTTTTAGCAGGCTTTGCTAGAGCTATGAATAAGTTTAATTAGAACTTTATGCTTTTCCAGTCAAAATTTTGTTCCAATACAACCACGGAAGCAAGAATTTTTTCATTAGCCACATTGTCCATCTGGGTTTAGCTTGGTCAAAAGGAAAGGTCATTTTTGGTTTATTGCTATAATCAAATTCTGCCAACATTAATTTTCCTATAGCTGTAGGAATAGGACAAGCCGAATAGCCGTCGTAGCTAGCTTGTGATGTGGTCTTATTTATTGTAGCTAAAATATGATCTACTACCACAGGTGTTTGTTTGCGGATAGCTGCTCCTGTTTTGCTACAAGGGGCATTGCTCACATCGCCAAATGCAAAAATATTTGGAAAACGAGCGTGTCTAAACGTGTGTTTGTCTACTTCTACATATCCTAATGGATTATTAGCATCTGCAAGTGGCGAATTTTTTATAAAATCAGGCGCCGATTGTGGTGGAACAGCGTGGCACATATCAAAATTAATTTGAATAGTATGTGTTTCTGCACTAGTGTTTTGATCTACTATTCCAAAACATCCCGCAAATTTTGATGAAATTTTACCCGTCTCAAAAGGGTTTTCCTTAGATTCAAATATTATTGTTTTTGTGTCGCCATTTATGGATTTAACCGTAGCGCCAAAATGGGTTTTAATTCCATAGTCTGCAACTACTTCTCTCAAGGTTTTGGCATATTCTTCTACTCCAAAAATGACTCCCGCTCCCGATACATAATGAACCTCTGTTTTGTCTAGAATTCCATTTTTTCTCCAATAATCACATGCGAGATACATGATTTTATGGGGTGCACCACCACATTTGATAGGAGTTGGTGGATTTGTAAAAACTGCCACACCACCTTTAAAATTTTTGATGAGCTCCCAAGTATAGGGTGCTGTTTCAAAAAGATAGTTGCTCGTTACACAATTTTTACCTAAAGTTTCTTTAAGTCCAGGAATTTTTGCCCAATCGAGTTGAATACCTGGGCAAACACTCAAGATATCATAGGTGATTTCGGTACCTTGATCTGTAATTACTTTGTTTGATTCGGGCTCAAATCTAACTACGGCTTCTTTTATCCAAGTTGTGTTTTTGGGAATATAATCTATTTCTTTTTTTTCGGTATCATTAATGTCAAATTCACCGGCTCCTACAAGTGTCCAAGCGGGTTGGTAATAATGTTTTTCCGAAGGTTCTATAATTCCTATTTCTAGGCTAGAATCTTTAATCAATAATTGTGAGGCTAAGCTGAGTCCAGCATTGCCGCCCCCAACTATGAGTATTTTATAATGCAATTTCATATATTATCATATTTATGGCGCAATGATAATACTATTTAATAAGAAATTTAGTAACATTAGTTACAGAAACAAAAGAAAAATATTAGAATTTCAAAATCCAAGGCAAAACAAAGTTTGCCACCAAAAAGCCTCCAATCATAAAACAAATAGTAGCCACCAAAGAAGGCCATTGAAGATTGGACAAACCCATAATGGCATGACCGCTCGTACAACCTCCAGCGTATCGAGTGCCAAATCCTACCAAAAAGCCTCCTACTATCATCATTATAAAACCTTTCAAGGTCAATAAAGAATCCCAATTAAAAAGTTGAGAAGGTAGTAATCCATCAATCTGGGTAATACCATAAGAAGCCAATTCCTTAGATAATTCAGGATGAATTTCTATTGGATTGGGATTGGATAGAAATTGAGTCGCAATAATACCACCAATAAATATACCCAAGACAAAAAATAGGTTCCAAGCTTCTTTTTTCCAGTCATATTTAAAAAAGGAAATACCTGCAGGTATACAGCTTGCACAAATATGCCTCAAGGAACTTGATATTCCAAAGGATTTATTACCAATGATTAAAAGGGTAGGTACAGTAAGTCCAATTAAAGGGCCTGCAATATACCAAGGCCAAGGTTTTGTGATAAATTCCATATTTTATTTCAGTAAATTTCTTAATTCAGATTCGTTTAATTCTTTGTTAAAAGTACTCGTTTTTTGTCCGTTTTTATATACGATTATTACGGGCAAAGCTTCAATTTTTTCAGCTTGTACCAATTTTTTTGATTTATCTACATCTATTCTAAGAATTTTGATACCCGTATGTTTTTCAGCTTCTATTTTTTCAAAAATAGGTTTCATACGCATACAAGGCGCACACCATGGTGCATAATAGTCTACGATTAAGATTTGATTTTGCAATGCCATTTTATTAATGGATTCAATAGTATATTCATCATTTGATGAATTTTCAACTGCAGGAAAAGTATTGCTCCAAGCCATCATTCCTCCTTTCAATTCATATATTTTTTTAAATCCTTTTTCTTGTAATAATTGGCTGGCATTGGCACTTCGTCCGCCCGATTTGCAATAAACAAATACAGGTGTGTTCTTATCCAATGCTTCAATTTTTGACTCAAAATCGGTATCGTAGATATTTATATTTTGTGCTTGAGAAATATTGCCAGAGCTGAACTCTTCGGGCGTTCTTACATCAATGATTTGCTTTTTTTCAGTTTGTTCAAGTGTGCTTTTAAATGTTTTTGCGTCCATTAATTCATATCCTTTTGAATTTTTTTGCGCACAAGAAAACAAGAACGTTGAAAGAATTGTGAAAAATAATATTTTTTTCATTGTCTTTAGTTTGAATGTTTTTTTATTAATTCGTATAAATCGTTTGCATCTACTACGCCAGAATGCCTCCAAAGCATCTCTCCTTTTTTGTATAGCATCAGTGTGGGGATGCTTCTAATTTGTAAAAATGCAGATAAATCCTGATTTTTTTCAGTATCTATCTTGACAATAATGGCCTCTTCGCCCACTTTTTCTTTTAATTGTACCAAAATGGGTTTCATTGCTTGACATGGGCCGCACCAATCGGCATAAAAGTCAAGCAAAACAGGCTTTTCGCTATTAATTAAATTTTGAAATTTATCGTTCATTGTTATTATTTTACTTCTTCGTAGATTAATTCTTGTGAATTATTTTTTGAATTATTTTTTGCAGGTGTTTCACAACCTCCTGTGCCACAGCATCCTTGATTAAATAATGGAAGTAGTGTAAATATTAGCCCCAAAAAACCGATGGATTTATCCCCAACCGAAAAACCTTGATACATAATACCTATACCCATTAAAAGTCTTATGACTCTAATGATATTCCAATTTTGTAATAGCAAAGACTTCATATCTTTAAATTTTTACAAAAATACTCATAACTTTGATATAAAAACGTATCAAAAGTTACACAAAGAAAAGATTTTTAAATTATTCTTTAATGATTTTGAACTTATCGGTATAAGAATCTATTTGAACTTCAATGAAATAAGTACCTTTCGCAATATTTTCTTGAGTCCATTCAATGGTATTGCTTCCCAATCCAAGTTTTTCTTTCTTTTCGTTTATCAGTTTGCCATTAATATCAAATAAACGGAAACTAGCTATTTTGCTCACTTGACTTTCGAGTTTTATAAAGAAATTGCTTGTAAATGGATTTGGATAAATTTCTATTTGATGCAATCCTCTTTTTTCCAAGATAGACGAAACGCATTTTGTAACACTTACATTTAATGCAATTGTATCCTTACAGTTATTTATAGGTTCTATATAAATATATTGAACCGTATAGATACCACTGGATAATTGCTCTACATTAAATTTATTGCCAGAAACACCTTGTCCAAAGAATTTTCCTCCTACAGGTGTTGCAACCAAAGTTACTGGAATTGTTGGACAGTTATATGAAGGTGCGAGTGATTTGAATTGTAAATTTTGTTTTTCAATAACTTTTACCACAGTATTTAAGGTGTCTTTGCAGCCAAAGTCATTTGTTACTTCTACGGTGTAGTCTGTAGTAACTCTCGGGAATACATTAATAGTGCTAGTAGAAGATGCTGCACCTTTAGTCCAGAGATAGGATGAGCCTCCTGTAGCTGTTAATTGAGCTCTTTCTCCTGCACATATTATAGCATCGTTAACATTTCCTAAAGGTTTTGGCTTTACAACTAATTCTGCATATTCGGTTTTTTGGCATTTTTCTAAACTCGTTACTTTTACCGCATATTTAACTGTTTTTATACCCGTAACGTTAATTTGACTGGTTGTTCCAAGTGTGCCCCAATCAATCGTTGTTCCTACAGGAGCTAAAACACTTAAAGTACCTGTTTCTCCTACACAAACAGTATCGTTGGTAGTGCTTATGTCAAAATTTGGTTTAACTTCTAGTCTAAATTGTGCAGTATCCTTACAGTTTTTATCTGAAGTTCCAATAATTTGAAACTGCTTAGATATTGATGTTAAAATTTTTCTAACGGAATCTGTATTGTTGTCGTCCCATATATAAGATTTAGCTCCATTTGCATATAAAATGGCACTATCTCCAATACAAACTACATCTTTGTATTTATTTGAAAATATTACCAGATTTGGCTGAGGATTTATTATTACAGGAATGGTATACGTACCTTTACAATTGTTAGCATCTGTACCTGTGACTGTATAGTATGTAGTGTTTAAAGGAGATACAATTTTTAACTGTCCCGTGCCTATATTACCCCAATTATATGTCAATGCTCCAGTGGCTACTAATGTGTCCGATTCGAATTTACATATTCCATTAGGCCTATTTTGAATAGCACTCACATTTGGTAATGCATTTACTTTAAGTGTGGTAGAATCTATTTTTCTACAGCCCTGATAACCGAGGTAATATTTATATGTTCCAGATTGTGAGGTATTGCTTGCTACAATAGAAACAACGGGTGTTGTTTTAGTAGTGTCAAAAAACCATTTATAACTCAATCCGTTTGCATGGGTTTGTCCAATAATTGCAGTATCTTTTACACAAACAGTATCTTTAATAGCTGAATACATAGGCAATAATACCGCAGAAACCTTTACTTGTCCTCTTTTTACGCATTTGTATGTAGTATCAAGAGCTGTAGCAGTGTATATTCGATTGCTATCTCCTACAATTTTTGAAGTGCCATTTGAACTATCGGGCGACCATATAACGGTTTGACCATTGGTTATTACTTCTAATTTTATATTTTGTCCATTACACAATATAGTATCTTTAGGCATAGTAAGAGTAGGTAAAGGGTGCATTGTTACTGGAATAGTATAGTCTTTTTCGCATTTGCCTCTAGTAATTTTAACCGAAACATTTTTCGATGAAGATAATAACATTTTTGTACTATCATTTTCATCTTGATTTTCCCACAAAATCCTATGTGGGTTTTGCGAAAAACTATCTACAACCAATAATGTAGAATCGCCTAAACATACTTTGTTGAATCTTTTACTAAACGTAGGATGCTGATAGACCCATATGGTTTTTTTCAAAGTGTCATTGCCTCTTTTTTGATCATCAGGGTGATATACAATCGCATGAAATTCAAGTGGTTCGTCTGTATTGAAATTCAAGTCGCCAATATTTACAGTAGTAGAAGTGTTTTCAAGAATTGTGGTTGTTAAGTTTTTTCTAATGGAATCAATTAATATCCCATTTCTAAGGACATTTATTTTTGCAAATCCACCCAACATAGGTTGATTTCCTAAATTACTTATTCTTACAGAAAAAGGGATTTTTTTATCCCCACAAAAAGCAACAGTATCAGGCTCTATGATTGGATCAAGTGACAAATCAAACTCTTTTTCGCCTAGACGAATGGCATAATCCTCCGTCTCTCCCCAGCCATATGTTCCACATCCTGTATGGTTTGCGCCGGCACTACTTTCGATGAGAGTAACTCTTAATCTTGTAATTGAGCCCAAAGCTAAATTTGTATTTGGTACTGTGAAATTCAATACAGGGTATTGAGTACTTGCGGGACTTACTGCTAAAGGCGTAATAGCCCATGTTGCAACTCTTTCATTTGGTAAGTCCCAAACCCCATTATTATTATAGTCAATAAAAATAGCACAGCCAGCAGAAAATTGAAAGTTATTACAGTTTGTGCCCGTTACGGTTACAGAATATGTTTGTCCAGGTAATAATAGATTATGAACAACGTCAGTATAATTAGAATATCTATTTAATACTGAGGGAGGGGTTGCAGTTGTAGAACCTGTTGAAGTACAGCTAGAAGAATTGTTTAAAGTTGTGCCTTGAATATTTACATTAACTATTTCATCATCATCTGTATTATTTGCACTACTTGCACACATTGGTACTAGTTGGGCATTATTAATCTTGAAAATTAATAATAATGCAACAAGGGTAAAAATTTTCTTCATATTTATTCTTTTTAATAGAATTTGGGGGTAAAGTTAGACATTTTTTATGAAATTGTGGAAAAAAAGTATGAACGTAAGAAAAAAACTAATTTGTGGTAGAAAAATGTATAGTTTTACATATAAATAATTAGAGAAAGATGATCATTAGAAAAGGACTTGACTCGGATTTTGAAGCAATAATGGAAATGATAAAAGCGTTGGCACTTTTTGAGAGAGAACCTGATGCTGTAATTAATACCGTAGAGAGAATGCATGAAGAAAAAGAATATTTTCACTTTTATGTAGCCGAAATCGACGGAAAAATAGTAGGAATGGCACTCTATTTCTTTGCGTATTATACTTGGGTAGGCAAGAGTTTATATTTGGACGATTTGTATGTAAAACCCGAGTATAGAGGTATGAATATTGGCAAGGCATTGCTAGAAAAAATTGTAGCTATAGCCAAAGAAGAGAAATGTAAGCGTATGCGATGGCAGGTATTAGACTGGAATACAACAGCCATTGAATTTTATAAAAAAATGAAAGTATCGCTGAGCCAAGAATGGATCAATTGCGATTTACATTTTTAGTTTTTATAAAATTTCGCCTTTGAATTGTTGCAAAAATCGTGTATCGTTTTGCCAAAAAAGTCGAATATCGTTGATTTGATATTGAAGCATTGCAATACGTTCTATCCCCATCCCAAATGCAAATCCATTGTATTTAGCTGTGTCTATATTACAGTTTTTGAGCACATTAGGGTCTACCATCCCGCAGCCTCCTATCTCTACCCAGCCTGTTTTTTTGCATACATTGCAGCCTTTTTGATTGCAGATAAAACATGATATATCTATTTCTGCACTAGGTTCTGTAAAAGGGAAAAATGAAGGGCGGAAACGAACATTTTCACTGCCAAACATTTCTTTTGCAAAATAATAGATAACTTGCTTCAAATCGGCAAACGAAACCCCCTCATCTACATACAAACCTTCTACTTGATGAAAAGTACAATGTGCTCGTGCCGAAATGGTTTCATTTCTAAAAACTCTTCCCGGAGTAATAATTCGCAAAGGTAATTTTTCTTTTTCCAAAGAACGTATTTGTGCGCTCGAAGTATGGGTGCGGAGCAAGTATTCTTTGTCTTCGGTAAGGAAGAAAGTGTCTTGCATGTCGCGCGCAGGATGGTCTTTGGGAGTGTTGAGTGCTGTAAAATTGTGCCAATCATCTTCTATCTCGGGACCTTCGGCTACTACAAATCCTATTCGCTCAAAAATACTCACAATTTTGCGTCGTACTAATGATATTGGATGTGCAGTTCCTAAATTTTTTTTGTAAGACGTAGCAGAAATATCTATATTTTTTGATGCTTTCTTAGGTTGGTTTTCAAATTTTTCTTTATTTGACTGCCATTTTTCTTCCGCTATCTTTTTTACTTCATTAACAGCCTGACCGTATATTTTTTTTTCATCTAAAGGTAACCCCCCCATTAGGGACATTGCATCTTTCATTTTGCCTTTTGTACCCAAAAATTCAATACGAAACGATTCTAATTCATTGGAATTGTTTATATTGTAGTCATTTATTTCGCTTTTTAAGGCTTCTAAAGAAGATTTCCAGTTCACAGATTATATATTTTGAAGTGCAAAGTTTCATTTTTTTTTTCAAATGATTTTAAAAAAAAATATTCGAATTAAAAAAATGCTTTATTTTTGCCACTAATAATATCAAAAAGACTTTTTAATCTTTTGAAATATTGCTTCAAAAATTAAAAGTTTTCCAAAAAAAATCAAACAAATTTACGTTCAATTTTTTGAAATATAATTTAAATAATTCTTTATTTTACATAGAAAAAACTATCAATTGTTTTTGAAACCATTAATTTAATTTATCATGAAGGATCCCAACCAAGAGGAAAAATTGGAGAATGAAAAACCAAAAAGAAAGCGAATTTCAAAAGTAGCTATCGAAGAAATTGCCCCATCCATTGAAGAAGCGGAAGAAACTCCTAAGAAAATTGTCCTAAAAGAAAAGAAAAAGACAAAAGAAGTAGAGATAAATGAGATTCCTAATACAGTAGAAGTTCAGAAATCTAAAGAGGAGGAGAATAATCCTGAAGTAGTTAAGATTGATTTTAAGAAGGAAGCCATTACAAAAAAACCCTTTAAACAAAATACAAGATCCAAAAATAAAAACACAGAAGTGGATTTGTTTGCAACTCCAGAAAGTGAATCAGAAGCAATGCCTTCTAATGAAGCTACAGAATTGGCTGCGCCATTGGAGGAGAAAGTTTGAGAAGAAAAAACGCCTGTAGTACAAGAACACCAACCCAATCCAAATGAGATAAAGAATCAAATTTTGGCTGAATTGGAGGGTATTGTAAATTGTGAAGGGGTTTTGGAAATAACCAATGAAAATTTTGGATTCTTGCGTTCTGCCAATTATAATTATTTGCCATCGCCCGATGATGTATATGTTGCGCCATCTCAAATACGTGCATTTGGACTCAAAACAGGCGATACCGTAGTAGGCCCTATTCGTCCTCCAAAAGAAGGTGAACGTTATTTTGCATTACAAAAAGCATTGTATATCAATGGCAAAACGGTAGAAAAAATGCGCGACCGAGTTCCTTTTGATTATTTGACGCCTTTATTTCCATTTGAAAAATTGAAATTGTCAGTAGAAGGGGATTCAAAAAATGTGATTGGTCGTCTTGTCGATTTATTTACACCTATTGGAAAAGGACAGCGTGGAATGATTGTAGCCCAGCCAAAAACAGGTAAAACTACCGTGCTAAAAGATATAGCTAATTCTATTGCCGCTAATCATCCCGAAGTGTATCTTATTGTTTTATTGATCGATGAAAGACCTGAAGAGGTAACCGATATGATGCGAAGTGTAAACGCCGAAGTTGTAGCATCTACATTTGATGAACCTGCAGAGCGTCACGTGCGTATTTCTAATATTGTGCTACAAAAAGCAAAAAGACTTGTAGAAAGTGGACACGATGTAGTGATTCTTTTGGATTCGATTACACGTCTTGCTCGTGCATACAACACGGTAGCGCCTTCTTCTGGAAAAGTGCTTTCGGGTGGTGTAGAAGCCAATGCCATGCAAAAACCAAAACAGTTTTTTGGAGCTGCTCGAAAAATTGAAAATGGTGGTTCATTAACCATTATTGCTACGGCGCTAATCGATACAGGTTCAAGAATGGATGAGGTAATTTTTGAAGAGTTTAAAGGAACCGGCAACTTGGAACTTCAATTGGATAGAAAATTGGCAAATAAACGTATTTATCCAGCTATAGATATCGTTCAGTCTTCTACGCGAAGAGACGATTTATTGCTAGATAGAGAAGTGTTGCAACGTGTTCAAATTCTTCGTCAACAAATGGCTGACATGAATACCGATGAAGCGATGCAGTTTGTACTAAAACACATGCGTGGTACCAAAAACAATGAAGAGTTCTTGACCAGTATGAATAGCTAAGAGAAGTAAATTTTAGTTTTTTTTATTGGGGGCGCGTAATCGAGCTATCCGCTATATCTCCTCGCCAAAAAGGCTTCGGAGGATGCCGCTACTATCTCGCGCGCAAAAACCACATGCGTTTTTTCACTCAACTATCTATTTTCTTATACCAATTTTACTTCTAAAATAGTCCAAACTATTTGGTAAGTTTAGTTTGGTAAATGCCGTTAT
>CAZUUI010000010.1:0-425 GCA_964622955.1 uncultured Chitinophagaceae bacterium
CGAAATCATAAATAACAAAACCGAATTTCGTTCGATATGTCTCAAAAATCGATGTCCAAGCCCTTTGCCTTCAGATGCACCTTCTATAATTCCCGGAATATCTGCCATACAAAACGAACGGTCATCGCGGTAATATACAATACCTAACTGAGGAACTAAGGTAGTAAAAGGATAGTTGGCTATTTCGGGTTTAGCGGAAGATAATACAGAGAGCAAGGTTGATTTCCCTGCATTGGGAAAGCCTACCAATCCCACATCCGCCAAAACTTTTAGTTCAAATATAACCCAGCCTTCCACACAACCTTCTCCAGGCTGCGCATACGTAGGCGCTTGATTGGTAGCGGTTTTGAAATTGGTATTGCCCAATCCTCCTCTACCGCCTTGAAAAATTATTTCTTCTTGATTTTTATCGGTAATTTCTACTA
>CAZUUI010000010.1:435-18818 GCA_964622955.1 uncultured Chitinophagaceae bacterium
ATTGGCAATTTTAGGACGCGCGCTAGATAATGCAGAAAGCAAAGTACTCTTTCCCGCATTAGGAAAACCAACAAGTCCAACATCAGCAAGAAGCTTCAATTCCAAAATTATTGTAAGTTCTTGCATAGGTTCACCTGGTTGAGCAAATCTTGGAGCCTGATTAGTAGAGGTACGGAACTGGAAATTACCCAATCCGCCTCTACCGCCTTGAAATATAATCTCTTCTTGGTTTTTATCGGTAATTTCTACCAAAATTTCGCCCGTTTCGGCATCTTTTATCACCGTTCCCAAAGGTACTTCTAGGATAATATCCTGTCCATTAGAGCCTGTACTATTAGCACCTGCACCATTGACACCATCATCAGCGTGAACGTGTTTTTTGTATTTTAAGTGAAGAAGCGTCCATAATTGGGTGTTGGCTCTGACAATTATATGCCCTCCTCTACCACCATTTCCACCATCGGGGCCACCGTTGGGGATAAATTTTTCTCTACGAAAATGCGCACTTCCAGCTCCACCTTTCCCACTTCTACAAAAAATCTTTACATAATCAATAAAGTTAGAGTCCATTATACTACATTTTCATTTGCTGAAAAAGCAAACTGAGGTGAATTAAAATTAAAGGTGCAAATGTACATAAAATTTCTCCTTGTCTTATTAAAAACAAAAAGGAAATTGAATTTTGAAAGAAAAAGTTTTTTTTAATGCAATACTACAAACTAAATTGCAGCGTCCATTTCGGTACAAATATTTTCAAAAATGGCATCGATATCTCCTATACCGTTGATTACTTTCAACTTGCCTTGACCTTGATAATAAGGCAATACGTGTATTGTTTTATGGAAATATTCATCGATTCTTTTGATCAATTTTTCTTGAGAATCATCCGCTCTACCGCTTGTTTTAGCTCTTTCGGCTATTCTATTTTTCACTTCTTCTTCCGATACATCTAGCTGAATCACCAAATTTACCGACTCGCCTTTTTTCGCAAAAAATGAATCCAATGCCTCGGCTTGTGCTATAGTTCTTGGAAAACCATCCAAGATAAACCCATTTACATCGGTATGTTTTACCATTTCATCCTCCAACATTCTAATCGTAATGTCATCTGGAACCAAAATCCCATTATCCAAAATAGATTGTACCTCTAGTCCCAAAGCGGTTTTATTCTTGATATGCTCACGAAACATATCGCCAGTAGACAAATGTTTCAAATTGTATTTTTCAATAATTCTGTCCGATTGAGTTCCTTTTCCAGCACCTGGAGAACCAAAAATTACGAGATTAAACATGGGGATTAATTTATTTTTATTTAATAGGTTTTTAATTATCAATTGCTAGCCAAATAGTTCTACTAACACGAAGCGTATAAGGTAAAATCAAAATAGCCAACACACCCAACAAAACAAATGTTTTGGTCAACGAAAATTCAAGAACAACCATTGAAATCAATGCTGTAATTAAAAAAACAAAAGAAGAAATAAAATACGAAATATACATTGCGCCTAAATAATAGCCAGGTTCAGGATGAAAATTGGCATCACAACTAGTACATTTCTCATTCATTTTTGCAAAACTCAAAAAGTTGAAAACCGAAGTTTTATACATACTCACCTTGCCACAATGTGGGCAATTGCACTGAAGGATATTTGAAATTTTGCTCATTTATATTTGTTAAATTGGGAGACAAAAATAGATAAAATTTACGAGTTTGATTCAATTATTTGTAAAAATACTATACTTTTTTGCAATATTTTTTAATAATTGCATCACAAGCACGATCCAGCATCTGAAAAACATTTTCAAAACCATCGCCTTCGCCAAAATATGGATCGGGTACATTGATATTTCTATTAGGCTCTACTTCATTCATTATCAACTCAATTTTGTCAAGTTCCTCTTCATTAGCCATTTTTATAACATCTTGATAATTCATAGAGTCCATTACATAAATTCTATCAAAAACTTCATAGTCAATGCTTCTGAGTTTTCTAGCTCGCTGATAGGTCAAATCTATACCGTGTTTTTTGGCAACTTGAATAGAACGACTATCGGGCAGTTCTCCCGCATGCCAGCCTCCCGTACCTGCACTATCCACTTCCCAGTCCAGCCCTAGTTCGGCTATTTTATGTTTCATAATGCCTTCCGCCAAAGGCGATCGACAGATATTGCCAAGACATACAAACAACAATTTCATGTATAAATAAATTAATTGGATTGGACAAAAGGGTGTGCGTCTGCTTTATTAGCATCTTTTGCCGCTATCAATTTCAAATGTTCTGCACGACCTTTTTTGAAGACCTGACGCCCTTTATCAATACCTTTTCTCAACTCTTTTTGCTGTTCGATTGGCAATTTGATAAAATCCATACACTCAGGACTACAACAATTTTCAAAAGCTTCTTTGCAACTCTCGCATTGAATAAATAGCAAATGGCAGGCTTCATTGATACAATTGGTATGTGTATCGGCCGGTTTACCACATTGATGGCATTCTGCAATAATATCTTCGGTAACTCGCTCGCCCAAACGTTCATCAAAAACGAAATTTTTCCCAATAAATTTAGGCTCTATTCCTTGTTCCTTGCAATCTCTTGCATACTTAATGATACCGCCTTCCAGCTGAAATACTTGATTGAAACCTTTATGTTTCATATAAGCACTGGCTTTTTCACAACGAATTCCCCCAGTGCAATACATCAAAATAGGTTTATCTTTATTATCTTTAAATTCTTCGGCTACTTTGGGCAATTGTTCGCGGAAGGTATCTACATCGGGCAAAACGGCATTTTGGAAATGTCCTACTTCACTTTCATAATGATTTCTAAAATCAATAATTACGGCATCGGGATGCGCCATCATTTCATTAAATTCTTTTGCACCTAGATGTACGCCACAATTTGATGGATCAAATGTAGGATCATCAATTCCATCTGCTACAATTTTATCGCGAACCAAAATTTTTAATTTAAAAAAAGACTTTCCTTGTTCTACAGCAAAATTTCTTCGAATATTTTTTGTCAATGAAAACATTTGTAAGTGTGTATCAAAAACTTCAAGATATTTTTCGGGAACCGAAAGTTGCGCATTAATTCCTTCCTGAGCTAGATAAATTCTACCTTTTACACCCATTGCGTACCAAGCACGGTAGAGTTCGTCGCGAAGGGCTTGAGGATTTTCGATAAATTTGTAACGATAAAATGAAATGGTGATAAAAGAATCGGTAGAATTCAATAATTCTTGCTTCAAAATTCTTTTATCTACTTTGTTAGACAGTTGCATGCTGAATACGTTTTTGAGATAAAAAATAATTTACGCAACAAAAATAAAGATTTTTTCAAAAAATAAACGCAAATTTTATTTTTTAAATACTATTTTTGCTATTAAAATAAGCATTATTATATGAAATTCCTTACTAAGTTTTTAATTTTGACTGTGTCGTTGATAGTTTTTGTATTTTTCTTTCAAGAAAACAGTCAATATATAGAGGTAAATGCATCGTTGACATCTATCGATTCGTTGAAGCCGTTTTTTATTTTTATGATTACACTCATTTTGCTCAATACATTTTTAAAACCCATTTTGAAATTAATTTCTATGCCCTTATCTTGTATAACATTGGGATTATTTTCATTTGTAATCAATCTCATAATCGCATTATTGGCTGATGGTATGGTAGACGCATTCAAATTTCAAAGTATTTCGGTAGCGTTTATTTTTAGCTTGGCGTTTATGTTTTTGAATGCATTGATCGATTATTTTTCCAAAGATTAAAAAAAAAAGTATTGAAAAGAAAAAAATGTACTATATTTGCACCTCAAATTAATAAATAAAACGAAAGAGTTATGGCATTAACTGCGGAAAGAAAAAAAGAAATATTTGCAGAATTTGGTGGTAGTGAGACAAATACGGGAAACGTAGAAGCACAAGTAGCAATGCTTACAGAGAGAATTACTCAATTGACAGCGCACTTAAAAAATGCAAAAAAAGATAAAAACACTACCTTATCTCTATTGAAAATGGTAGGTAGAAGAAAAAGAATTCTTAGTTATATCATGAAAAATGATATAAACAAATATAGAGAATTGATTAAGAAATTAAATTTACGTAAGTAATTGAAATTCTAAGATAAATTAAAAGCCGATAAATCTTGTATTTGTCGGCTTTTTTTGTAATAAATAAATATATTAAAGATGAATGTGATTAACAAAAAAATTGTAGGAGACAATGGCCAAGAGATTTTCATAGAAACTGGAAAATTGGCAAAACAAGCGCACGGTAGTGTAACGATTAGACAAAATGACACTATTTTATTGGCAACCGTTGTATCGGACTACAAAGCTGGCGAAAATATCGATTTCTTGCCATTGACCGTAGATTATAGAGAAAAATTTGCAAGTTCGGGACGATTTCCAGGTGGATTTTTGAAAAGAGAAGCTAGACCTAGCGATTATGAAATTTTGATTTCTCGTTTGATTGACAGAGCCATTAGACCTTTGTTTCCAGACGACTACCACGCCAATACAATGGTAACGGTAACTCTTATCAGTGCAGACGACCAAGTAATGCCCGATACATTGGCTTGTCTTGCGGCTAGCTGTGCTATTATGGTTTCGGATATTCCTTTCAACGGACCTGTAAGTGAGGTACGTGTAGGAAGAATCAACGGAGAATATGTAATCAATCCAGACCAAAAAGATTTGCTAATCAGCGATATGGATATGATTATAGCGGCTACCGAAAAAGATATTATGATGGTGGAAGGTGAAATGAATGAAATTTCGGAAAAAGAAATGGCCGATGCTATCATTTTTGCACATAATGCAATCAAAAAACATTGCGCAGTTCAAAAAGAATTGGAAGCTGCAGCAGGCAAAACAGCAAAAAGAGAATATTGCCACGAGGATAGCGATGAAGAGTTGTACAATGCTATCAAAGCATTTAGCTATGCCAAAGTACAAGATGTAGCACGTTCGGCTAGCTCAAAAGAAGTTCGTTCGGAAGCATTTGAAAAAATATTGACAGAATGCCTTGAGACATTGACTGAAGAGCAAAAAGAAAAATCATTCTTGATCAAACAATATTACGGAAAAGTTAAAAAAGAAGCCGTTCGTAGAGTTATTTTGGACGATAAAATTCGTTTGGATGGCAGAAAAACGAATGAAGTACGTGATATTTGGAGCGAAGTAAACTATTTGCCTTCACCACACGGTTCGGCAGTATTTACAAGAGGCGAAACACAGTCGTTGACTACAGTTACGCTAGGAACAAAAATGGACGAGCAAAGCATAGACGGCGCGGTATTCCAAGATAGCAAACGATTTATTTTGCATTACAATTTCCCTTCATTCTCTACAGGAGAAGCCTATCCATATAGAGGTGTAGGACGAAGAGAAGTAGGACACGGAAACTTGGCACAGCGTTCTTTGGAAAAAGCGTTACAAGCTGATTTTCCTTATACCATTCGTGTAGTTTCTGATATTTTGGAAAGTAATGGATCGAGTTCTATGGCTACCGTTTGTGCGGGAAGTTTAGCGCTAATGGATGCAGGTGTACCTATGAAAGGCGGTGTTTCGGGTATAGCGATGGGATTGATAACAGATGACAAAGGAAATTATGCTATTTTGAGCGATATCTTAGGCGACGAAGACCACTTAGGCGATATGGACTTCAAAGTAGCGGGAACTGCCAAAGGAATTACGGCCTGTCAAATGGACATCAAAATTGATGGATTAAGCGAAGAATTATTGATAGAAGCCTTGACACAAGCTAGAGCAGGTAGAGAGCATATCTTGAACGAAATGAATAAGACAATGTCTGTTTCAAATGCAGATTTGAAACCTCATACACCTCGTATCGTAGAAATAAAAATAGACAAAGAATTTATTGGTGCGGTAATAGGCCCAGGTGGAAAAATCATTCAAGGATTGCAAAAAGATACCAATACTACCATTACTATTGAAGAAGTAGGTGACTGTGGTGTGGTTCAAATCTTTGCAAACAACAAAAATGATATTGACCGTGCATTACAAATAGTAAAAGGCATAGCGTCAAAACCACAAGTAGGTGAAATCTACGAAGGAACTATCAAAAACATTATGGATTTTGGTGCTTTTGTAGAAATTTTACCAGGTAAAGAAGGATTGTTGCACATTTCTGAAATTGACTGGAAACGAATTCCTTCTATGGAAGGTATTTTCACTCCAGGTGAAAAAGTACAAGTAAAACTTCTAGAAATAGATGGTAAAACAGGTAAAATGAAATTGAGCAAAAAAGCTTTGATGCCAAAACCTGAGAACACAGAAAATAAAGGATAATTTTATATTCCTTGAAAATAAAAAAAGCGCTTTGGAGATTTTCTTCAAAGCGCTTTTTTTGTTTAAAATATTTATGAAAAATTTTACCTCAATATCCCGGCGCTCCATTGGAGGGCGGAGATGTTTTTATAAAATTTGCATTGGAGGTCTATCAATTTTTCTTGACTTTCGATCCATTTGCTTTCGCGTTGATTGATAAGGAAGATAGAACTTTCGCCATTTTCGAGTCTTTTTTCTTCGGCATTTACCAGCATTTGATAGTTTGCGGTATTTTGGGATTGGATGCCTATCATTTTCTGCAATGCAATATATTCATTGAAATAGCTTTTGATTTTGGTTTCTATTTGCCAGGCTTTTTGATTTTTATTGATTGTTACAGCGTTGAGTTTCAGATTGGCTTGCTGATACTCTCCTCTACCCAATGAAAGTCGGAGCGGAACGTCTACTTTGAGCCCAAAACGGTAATTGTTTTCCATCCAATTGGCATTGTTTAGCGTTTTTCCAAATTGGTCGCTTTTGCCTATTAGGTCATAATTGAGGTCAACTTTTGGCAGCAATTCTTGAAACTTTAGTTTTCGTTCTACCTTCAAAAAATCATATTTTTTTTCATAAATCATCAATTCGGGATGCGATACCAGCCCAGCATCCAAGAGCGGCGATAAGGCAACATTTGCTTTTTGGATTCGGGACTCGGCTTCCCAGCCTTTTTGAGGCACTACGTGCGCAGGCAAGGTATAGGGCGTTTGGTCTTGCGACCAAAGATACACGGAAAGCAAAAGTGTAGCGTTTTGGAACTGCATTTTTTGTTGAATTTCCAAATTCAAAAAAGTCTGAAGCTGCGTAAGGGCTTCTATGGTATCGATTGCGGGTCTTTCGCCATTTTCAAATCCTTTTTTTATCAATTCAAAACGGACGTTGTTGACAGCTACATTTCGTTTAATGATTTGGTACACTTCGTATTGTTTTACCCAATTCCAATAGGATTCCATCGCTTCCATCAGCAAATTATTGATTTCGTTTTGCTGTTCTACTACAGCCATTTCACTCAAAATTTTAGCTTGTTTGAGCGCGGCACGTCGTTTGTCCATTAAGAAATTTTTTCCCAAAGGCACACTGATTCCTACAAAATGACTTTGCCCATAAGTCTCGGTAGGGTCGGTGTTATTGCCTCTCAAATTGTCCATACCTGCTTTAAATTCCATCCCAAACCAAGTGGGGATTTTGATCATAGGACTTGAATAGCTGTAATATTCCTTATTGTCCAAGACTTTTTCGCCCATTTGATAGCTCAAAATTGGGTCAAAAGCTCCTCGCGCCGAAGTGATTTGCGCCTGTCTCATATCAATATCGAGCTGTGTAAGACGCGCTACGGGATGATAGGTTTTGACTATTTTCAAAAACTCTTCTGCACTCAATGTATGAAAATTGGTGCTATCGGAATGTATCCCAAAAGCAAAATTGGAAAACAGAAAACAAATCCCCAATATAAAATGTTTATTTTTTCTTATCATTTTTCTCTATTTTGTAATAATCTGGAGGAAAACCATTAATATTTCGCCACAATTCGTACCAAATAGGTACATCTTTCAAAAGTGCAATTCCTTGTGCACCACTTCCGATTTTGAGTTCTTTGGGCCATTTTTTATCTTTGACATCTTCGGTCACTAATATACGAAAATAACCATTTTCGCTGATATTGCTTTCGATGGCTTTGATTTCGCCACCAAAAGTTCCATAGCTTGTATTGGGCCATCCGCTAAATACAATTGCGGGGAATCCATCAAACTGAAAACGAACTTTTTGACCAATGTTTATCAACGGTAAATCTACAGGACGCACAAACATTTCTACCGCATAATTGGCTACATTGGGCACAATCGTTGCTACATACTCGGCTTCCTTCAAAATTTCACCAATTCCCGCCTTTTTTGC
The DNA here is from genome assembly GCA_964622955.1 of uncultured Chitinophagaceae bacterium. Taxonomy (GTDB): domain Bacteria; phylum Bacteroidota; class Bacteroidia; order Chitinophagales; family JADJOU01; genus CHPMRC01. The sequence goes on from CAZUUI010000010.1 coordinate 8,685, forward strand.
TTGCACAATTTGGCCATCTTGAGGTGCAAGAAGGATGTACATTCCATTTCGGATAATATAGCTCGAAACTTGATTTTCCAATTTAGACACATCGCCTTTGCTGGTTTCAATAATGCTAAGACTTTGAAATTTATCGCTTTCGGCCTTATTCATTTTTTCGGCATATTCTTGTTCTATACTATTGAGCTCAATCTTTGCATTGGTATAATCCTGCTGCGTTTGATTGAGTTTATTTTCTATCGAAATTTTCTTTGCCAAACTATTCTGATACGATACACTTCGCTGTTGCAATTGTGTTTTGGACACTAAGCCTTCTTTAAACATTTTCTCTTGACGCTCATATTGGTCTTTTGCCAAAGAAAGTTCATTTTGCACTGCTAATAACTCGGCTTTTTCCCCTTCCAATTTATTTTCAATTTGACGCCATTTATTTCTCAATTGCTCTATCTTTAATGTTTTTGCATTGGATAGTGCTCTAATCTGCTGCTCGGTCATTTGAACTTTAGATTCATAGAATTGAATGGCATTTTTCTTAGCTAACACTTGTTCTTGGGTTCTACCTATCAAATTAGGGTCTAAATATTCTGCCTTAATCTCAGAAATTTGAAGAATGGTATCGCCTTTTTTCACAAAATCGCCTTCTTTTACCCACCATTTTGTAATTTTTCCTGCAATGGGCGAATTGATTTCTTGTGGTCTTTGGTCCTGCCACAGCGTAGTAATTTTACCTTTGGAATTTATATTTTGAGTCCAAGGAAGTAAAAGTAAAATTATTAGAAATATAAAAATTCCAATAAACCAATTTTTAATTTTACTTTTTTTATGAGCTCTGTAGATCGTATTCCACGATTTAAAAGTTGTATATTTTTCCATAGAAAAAATCTATTTATTCAATTTTATATTAATAATTATTTTTTTAATTCCATTTTATGATTAGAAATAAAGACGGTTTCATCTACACATTTCAATACAGATTTATCATTTGAAGAAATAATTATCGTAGTATTTTCCTTAATTATATCAATATAAAGCATCAATTTATCTTTTGCATTCTCAGAAAGACCCGCAAATGGTTCATCAAGAAGTAGCAATCTAGGCTGATTTATCAATGCTCTCAACAATAAAATTTTCTTGGTAATATTTGTAGCCAATTTCTTTCCACTGGCATCAATCTTGGTTTCAAATCCCTCGGGAAATTGAAGCAAAAATTCATCAAAACCAACGGCGTTTATCAAGTTTAAAATATCAATCTCTTCTATACCTTCTCTATTCAATGAAATATTTTCAAACAATGTTCCTTTAAAGATTTCCATTGGATAAATATATATCCCTACTTTTTTTCTAAAGCTTTCCAAATTGTAATTAACCAATGGCACATTGTTTATTAATATCATACCTGAATATTGTGTATATCCTGCGCTCAATATTTTTAGTAGGCTGGTTTTACCAAGGCCTTCTTTTCCCGAAATTCCTATAATTTTATTTTTTGGCAATGAAATGGAAACCTCTTCAAAAAGAAAATCTTGATGACTATATTTCATTCCAAAATCAACTAAGTCAATTTTTAGACCTTCATTATTGTCTTGAAGCTCTATACTGCCTTCTTTTTCCTGTGGTGTATCTAATACGGAATGAAGTTTTTCTAAGCCTGTAACTACATCATAAATATTTTCTATATTGCTTATGAGTTTTTCGGTAGCTCCTATCAACATCAATATTACAATTTCGGCAGCGATAAATTCTCCAATATTGAGCAATTGATTTACTAATAAATAAGTACCTATTCCCAGCATTGCTAATGAAATTATAACTTTGAAAGCAACTAAAGTTCTATATTGAACCAATAAAACTCCAAAATGCTCTGTTCTAGCTTTTAGATATCCTAGGACATTTTTATCTGTTTTGTATAAATTAAGATTGGAACCTTGACTAAATTTAAATGATTTTATAATTCGTGCCATATCCTGAAGCCAAGAGACTGTTTCATACTTATATTTGCTTTCAATCATACTAGTTTGTATCCCTTTTTGACTTGTGTATTTTAGAATCAAAATCAAAATTGCTAAAAACATCAAGCCAAACATTATAAAAATAGGATGATACAATGCAAGTAACACAATACCTAAAACTATCTGTATGCTTGCCAATGGTATATCTAGCAAAATTTTAGAAATCCCTTTTTGAACATTCAAAACATCAAAAAATTTGTTGACGTGCTCTGGCAAATACACACTATCGGATTTCAAAATATCAAATTTTGGGATTACTTCCGAAAAATGAAAAGCATATCGGGTATAAATTCGCTGTTGTATTTTTTCTATAATTTTCATCTGATTAATCTGGCAAATTCCTACTAAAAACACACCTAAAACTACTAAAAAAATTAAAATATAAATTGAAGTTACCATTTGTGCACCCATCACAAATCCAATAATTGACTGTATCCCAAGAGGTACACTTAATTGTATAAGTCCACTTAAAATTGCATAAAAATATATTGCATTGATCTCTTCTTTTTCAGAATGAAGTAGTGCTAACAATTTTCCTATTACTGATTTTTGCATAATTTTATAATTTCAGTGCAAATATACAAATACTTTTTTAAATAATAGCAATACTATTACTAATATTAATATTTTTTAATTAAATTAAGTTTTGCTATCATCAATATTATTTTTTTTTATATATTTGCACAAATTTTTTTTTATGAATTTTAATTTGTCTTTTAAGTTAAATCAACATATCTATTTGAAAGACCCCGAATCTACGGAATTGGGAAAACAAATTGTAAAACAAGGAATTGATCTAATATATAACATTGGTTTTGAACAGTTTAATTTCAAAAAACTAGCGCTTGAAATACAAACCACCGAAGCTACAGTATACCGATATTTTGAAAATAAACACAAGCTGCTTCTATATATTTTCAATTGGTACTGGAATTATATCTCTTTTTTGCTCGAATACAAATTACAAAATGTAACCGACCCCAAAACAAAACTCGATGTAATTTTGGACTTGCTCACACAAGATTTGCCCAATAATGAAGGTCAATTTGAATACAATAAATTTATGCTCAACCAAATTGTAATCAATGAAAGCAGCAAAGTATATTTAATCAAAGAAGTAGAAGCATTCAACAAAGACGATGTTTTTCGTCCCTACAAAGAACTTTGCAAAAAAGTAGCTGAAATCCTTTTGGAGTGCAATCCCAAGTATCAATTCTCAAAATCTATGAGCAGCACCTTGATAGAAACGGCACATCATCAGCATTTTTTTGCTACACACCTACCCAGCTTAACCGACGTAGCAGATACCAAATCAAAGACTTATGTCCGACTTTTCCTAAACGATATGATACAATCGGTTGTTTTTCAACATTCATAAATTGACTCCTATTTCTTATTGAAAACACTTTCTAATAAACTATAAAGTTTGGAGCTATTCCTGCTATACGCTACTATCTCCTACGCAAGGCTTCGGAGGATATTCGCTTCTATCAGGGCTATTAAAAATAAATTTTATTCCTTCATCTTTAATCACTTATACAAATGTAGACAATTTGTAGACGCGCTATATGCTCAAATTGAATTATAATTGCATAAAATAATTTATAAATGAAAAAAGCTACCTCATTTTTACTCCTTCTTATCCTATTTTTTTCTAGTTGCCAACAGGTAAACTGGCTTCCCGGCGCAGAGTACGCCAAGTATATAGTGGGATCTACCAGCGGTGTTATATCCTGCAAAAGTTCATTTGTCATAGAACTACAAGATGAATATATGGGTATGGAGCGTATTGGCGATGAAATCAAAGAAAATTTATTTGAATTTAGCCCTTCTATCAAAGGGAAAACCATTCTAAAAGGAAACAACAAAATAGAATTTATCCCTAGCGAACCTCTCGAAAGCGACAAGGAATACAAAGTCTTTTTTGCCTTAAATAAAGCGATGAAAGGCGTCCCTTCGCAACACAAAGAGCTGGCATATAAAATCAAAACGATAAAACCCGAATACAAAATGGAATCGCAAGGCATAGAAAGTGCCTCGGCATCGAGCTCCAGAGAATTCAATTATAAAGGCGTAGTCAAAACTTCGGATTTTGTAAAATCGGATATAGTAGAACAAGCACTAAGCCACGACTATGACAATAATAAATCAAAAGTGAAATGGATTCACAATGCCGCGGGAACCGAGCACGAATTTGAAATTACGCACATAGCAGCTGAAAAAGAGGAACAAACGATAGAAATTTCCATAGATGGCGATGATTTGGGAGGTGAAAATAAGGAAGAAAAAGTTACCGTGCCTAGCAGTACGGGATTTTCGATTGTTTCGATGCAAATTTCTCGAAAAGATAATAACCGTGTCAAAATTTGTTTTTCCAAAAATGTGAAAGTAGCCGATTTGACAGGAATGTTTTCGATTGGCGATAAAAAAGCCTATAAATTTGAGATAGACAAAAATATGGTATACCTCTACCCCGAAGAAGAGATAACGGGCGATGCAGAGGTGAAAGTTTTCAAAGGCATTAAATCTACCGATGAAATAGCTCTTGCAAAGGATTTTTCAAAACATTTGGAATTTGGAAGTATGAAACCACGAGCTGAAATCGTAGGCAAAGGAAATATCATAGTAGGAAGTGAATCGGTGAATTTACCTATTAAAACGATGGGGTTGAATGCTGTGCAGATAGAAATCACCAAATTGTATCAAAACAATGTAATGTATTTTCTCCAAAACAATAGCTTTGACGATCCTTATCAAATCAATCGCTTGGGAAAAACAGTTTATACAAAAACCTTAAAATTGAACAGAAATGCAAATTTTGACCCTACACAATGGACGTATCACAATTTGGATTTGAAAAAAATCATAGATGTAGACCCCGGCACATTGTATAAAATCAAAATCAAATTTGACCAATCGATGTCGGCACAAAAATGCACTCAATCATCTAATAATTTGATTTCGTTTTTGGAAAATACAGAATCTGAACCCAATGGAGACGAAGACTATTATTCGAGCTATTATCCACGTGGATACAACTACGAAGAGCGCGAAGACCCTTGCAAACCTTCATATTATACGCCCGACCGTTTTCCCGAAAAAGTAATTTTAGCATCCAATATTGGGATGATTGTAAAAAAAGGAACTTCCAATAAGATTTATACGACCTTGGTTGATATGCAATCAACCAAATCCCTTTCTGGTGTTACGGTAGAGGTTTTTGATGCACAATTACAATCTATCGGCTCCAAAACAAGCGATGGCAATGGCTTTGCGGATATCGACTGCCAAGGCACTCCTTTTATCGTAATAGCTAAAAAAGGGAAAGAACGCGCCTATCAGCGATTGTCTAGTTCAGATGCTTTAAACGTAGATGTTTTTGATGTGGCTGGAATGGGAAGCAAAAATGGGATAAAAGGCTATATCTATGGCGAGCGTGGCGTTTGGCGTCCAGGCGACAAAATATTCTTGACCTTGCTCCTAGACAATAAAGGAAAACCATTGCCTGTGGACATTCCCGTTCAATTTGAATTGGCAAATCCTTCGGGACAAATTTATGACCAAAAAGTAAATAACAAAGGGCAGAATGGCTTTTTTGCATTTGAAACCTATACGCCTGCCGATGCTGTAACAGGAAACTGGATTGCACGATTCAAAGTGGGTAATTCAGTTTATGAAAAAACCATCAAAATTGAAACGATAAAACCCAATCGAATCAAAATGCAAGAGATGGGTGGTAGCAAAGAAGAATTGACTTTGGACCAAAATCTACAATATGAAGCTATGTGGCTTACAGGTTCGGTTGCAGCCAATCTTAAAACTACCGTAGACGTCAATTGGTTAAAAGCCAAGCCTGATTTCCCTTCTTATTCGCAATATACTTTTGAAAATCCTACACTTTCATTCTCAGGCACTTCAGCTACTTTGTTTGATGGTACTACGGACGCCAACGGTCAGTATAATTTTTCTGTAAATTTTGAGAAAGATGAAGACACCAAAATGCCAGCGATGCTGCGTGCCAATTTAGTTTCAAAAGTTTTTGAAAATTCGGGTGATTTTAGTATTCAGTATGACGCTAAAAACGTCTATATGTACCCATCTTTTGTTGGTTTTTATTTCAAAGATTATTCCAAAGATGACTATTGGTATGGCTTGCAATGCAATAGAAATTATACTATCGATATTGTCAATGTCAATTCAATAGGCAAATTGATCGCATCCAACAACGTTGTGGTAAAATTGATTAAAACCAATTATGATTTTTGGTATAATTCGTACAATGCTACTGAATTTTTTACCGATGATAATATCAAAGAAGTGGTATCTACACAAAAAGTAGCTATGGCTAACGGAATAGGAAAAGCTACCATCTCCGTTCCTAGTGACAAATGGGGCAAATACTTGATTCTCATTGAAGATGTCAATAGCGGACATACTTCGGGAATGTTCCAATATTTTGATGTACCTTATGAAAGCAAAACGCACGAAGAAAAAGAATCTTCTACGATGTTGCCTTTGACGATGAATAAACAAAATTATTCGGCGGGCGAACAAGCGTCGGTAGTTTTCAATAGCCCATTCAAAGGAAGAGCTTTGCTCAGTATAGAGAATAGCACAGGTGTTCTTACTCGAAGATTTGTAGATATTGCAGAAGGAAAAAACACAGTGCCTTTTGATGTAATGGCCGATATGTCGCCCAATGCGTATGTGTCTATTTCCCTTTTGCAGCCACATTCTCAAACAAAAAACAATCTTCCCATTCGTATGTTTGGGATCGTTCCATTTCAAGTTTCCAATATTCAAGGCACTACGTTGCAGCCACAAATTACGTCACCTCAAGAAATTAAGCCCGAAAGTGTGCTAAACGTTTCGGTATCGGAGAAAAATGGCAAAGCGATGACCTATACCCTCGCGGTGGTAGATGAAGGATTATTGGGAGTTACGTCTTTCAAAACGCCAAATCCTTGGAAACATTTCTACTCTAAAGAAGCGTTGGGTGTAGCTACTTGGGATATGTTTGACCGAGTAATTGGAGTCTTTACGGGTGTTTTTGAATCAATGTTTTCTATTGGGGGCGACGAAGAAGCTAAAAACGACGCTAAAGAAAAAGTGAAGCGATTTGACCCGGTAGTTACCTATCTTGGCCCTTTCACCTTGGGTGCTGGCGAGTCCAAAGCCCATCAAATCAAAATTCCTAATTATATGGGAAGTGTGAAAGCGATGGTCATAGCGGGCGACGGTAAAGGAGCCTTTGGAACAGCAGAAAGTTTTGTAAGAGTGGCGCAACCCTTGATGCTTCTCACTACTTTTCCTAGAATGATTAGCCCCGAAGAAGAAATAGAATTGCCTGTAAATTTATTTGTAACCAAAGCAAATATAAAATTTGTAGATGTAAAAGTCACTTGCAACAAAAACGTAGAAATCATCGGTAAAAATATACAGCAAGTTCCTTTTGAAACCGTAGGCGACAAAATTGTATCCTTTAGAGTCAAAGTGAAAAACAATATTGGCGTGGCAAAATTCCAAATTGAAGCGAAATCGGGCGAAGAAAAAGCGCATTATGAATTTCAAACCGAAATCAGAATTCCAAATCCTCCTACCATCAAATCGGAAGAATATGTGGTAATGCCGGGCGAAAAGAAAACCATAACCGTAAAACCTTATGGAATCTATAGCACCCGTTCGGTGAGTATGCAAATTTCAGGATTTCAAAATCTAAATTTACAGTCTCGAATCGAACAATTGATAACCTATCCTTATGGATGCTTGGAACAGACGAGGTCTTCGGCATTTCCTCAGTTATTTTTAGATAAATTCCAAGAATTGACGCCTGCACAGAAGACAAAAATCGACTCCAATGTGGCAGCGGCTATAGAACGAATCAAAGGATTTCAAACAGGCCAAGGCGGTTTTTCATATTGGCCCAATGACCGTATAGAAAATCCGTGGGCATCTATCTATGCTACGCATTTCTTGTGGTATGCGCAAAACAAAGGCTATGCTATCAACAACGGAATGCTCCAAAATTCATTGGAAAATATCAAAAAAGCAGCCTCTCAAACGCATAATCTCGAAAATGATTATTACCATCAAAATATACAAGCCTATAGATTGTATTTATTGGCATTGACCAAACAACCCGATATGGGAAGTATGAACCGTCTCAAAGAATTGAATCTTTCGGTGAGTGCCAAAATAAAATTAGGATTGGCTTATATGCTCGCAGGTAAAAAAGATGTAGCAAAAACCATTTTGGATCCTACCCAAATGGTCATTTCGCCATATTATGACGGGTATAGTTCCTACAGTTCGGATTTATTAGACCACACCTATTTGCTCGAAGCTTATTCGTTGATGGGCGATGTACTTAACGTTCAAAAAGAAGTAAAATTCATTACAAATCAATTGAATTCTAATCGATTTTTGGGTACGCAAAATACCGCTATGGCTTTGCGGGTAATGAGTGAATATGTCGTGATAAACAACGATCGTTTGACGAGTTTTGAAGCCAAAGCAGGTACACAAACCTTTACAGGTAATGGCACACAATCGCTCTATGAATATAAATTGGGCCGAGACAGCACTCAAATTACGATTGAAAATAAAGGAAAAAACCCAATTTATGTCAATATCGGCTACAAGGGAATCAATACGGGAATAGAGCCCGCGCTAGCTAGTAGCAATCTTGAGTACAAAGTGGTATACAAAGACAAGGTTGGAAATATTGTAGACATTACACAAGTGAAAAAACAAACCGAATTGGTGGCACATTTCACCATTTTAAATAAATCTAGAAATCGTTCCATCTATAATTTAGCACTCAATTATATGGTACCTTCGGGATGGGAAATCATCAATAATCGTATAGGATTTGAGGGAGATATAGGATTGAAAAATATCGATAATTTTGATGTGAGAGATGATAGAATTTATTATTTCTTCAATCTTTCGGCGGGTGCTACATTGAATTTCACGCAACCTTTTGTGGCGTCTTATGAAGGAAATTACATTTTGCCTACATCCCGATGCGAAGCTATGTACAATCCCGACGTATATGCTTTTGTAGCTGGAAAACGAGTAAAAGTCGTCAAGTAAATTTGAAATGGTTAGTTCAATAGCAAAACAATTAAAAGGGCGTTTCATAGATTTTTTTTCAAAAAAATCGCTTGAAACCTTGTGGCAAAACCTATTGCTGCGATTCAAGAAACGTCCTTTTTTTCATTCAATATTGCTATTGCTAATTGGTTATTTTTTCTTTTTTTTATTACCAAGACCTCTTTTTGATAGCGATTATAGCAGGCTTTTGTACAGTTCCGAAGGCGAACTTCTCAATGCGCATATAGCCGAAGACGAACAATGGCGTTTTCCCAAATCAGATTCTATTGCGCCTAAAATTGAAACCTGTCTACTCCATTTTGAAGATGAATATTTTTATTATCATTGGGGAATCAATCCCATTTCATTTGTCAAAGCACTCAAACTCAATTTGAAAAAAGGCAAAAATTCGAGAGGTGCCAGTACCCTCACAATGCAAGTAGTGCGACTTTTTAGAAATCATCCGCCACGAACCTATCTTGAAAAACTCTATGAAATGTTGCTGGCTTTTCGACTCGAATGTACTTACTCCAAAAAAGAAATCTTGAAACAATACCTAACCCACGCGCCTTTTGGGGGCAATATTGTAGGTGTAGAAACCGCTTCTTGGCGTTATTTTGGACGAAAAACGCAGGACTTATCTTGGGCAGAGGCCGCTACTTTGGCTATTCTTCCCAACGCACCATCGGTTATATATCCCGGCAAAAATCAAAATCGTTTGCTTGCCAAACGAAATCAATTGCTTTTGAAATTATACAAAAATGGCGAAATGTCGCAAGAAGACTACGAACTGGCTATACAAGAAGCGCCCCCACAGCGTATGTATTCGCTTCCCAACAAAGCACCGCATTTGCTCAATTACACCTCGCAATATTCCGACAATCCCATTATTCACAGCACCTTGCAGGCACATTTGCAACAGCGGGTGCAAGACATCGTAGCATTGCATCATCAAAATTTGAAACAAAATTTTATTCAAAATATTGCTGCGCTGGTTATTGATACCAAAACGGGACAAATTCTGGCTTAT
>CAZUUI010000011.1:0-18109 GCA_964622955.1 uncultured Chitinophagaceae bacterium
TTAAAAATTAATATGGATTATCTCAAAGTCTCAAGATGACGCTCTAATTCATCTAATGATTTGAAATAAACTTCACGTGGTTTGCTGCCTTTGTTGGGTCCTACCACACCAAAAGCTTCTAACTGGTCTATAATTCTTCCAGCACGATTGTGCCCAAGACTTAATTTTCGTTGAATCAAAGATATTGATCCCATTTGACTCAATACTATTTCTCTTGCAGCATCTACAAATAATTCATCTAAGTCTTTTTTATCAAAAGACATTTGAGGAGTATCGTCTTCACCATAATATTCAGGTAAATCATAAGCGCCTCCAAATCCTTGTTGTTTATTGATAAATTTCCCAATTTTATCTACCTCTGGTGTATCGATAAATGCACATTGAAGACGAATCAATTCACTTCCAAGACTCAAGAGCATATCTCCTTGGCCTATTAATTGTTCGGCTCCTTTAGTATCCAAAATAGTTTTGCTATCTATTGCAGACGATACCGCAAAAGATATTCTTGCTGGGAAATTAGCTTTTATCAACCCCGTAATTACATTTACAGAAGGACGCTGAGTAGCTACAATTAAGTGGATCCCTACTGCTCTGGCTAGCTGAGCCAAACGTGCAATTGGAAGTTCTACCTCTTTGCCAGCCGTCATTATTAAATCGGCAAATTCATCTATAATCAACACAAAGTAAGGCAAAAATTTATGACCATTAAGTGGATTCAATTTTCGTGCTACAAATTTTTCATTGTATTCTTTAAGATTTCTCACTTGTGCTTTTTTGAGCAAATCATATCGGTCGTCCATTTCTATACATAACGAATTTAAGGTATTTACAACCTTTCGTACATCAGTAATAATTGCATCTTCTTCATTTGGAAGTTTTGCTAAATAATGTTTTTCTATAGTAGAATAAATACTCAATTCCACTTTTTTGGGGTCTACCAATACAAATTTAAGTTCGGAAGGATGTTTTTTGTACAAAAGTGAAATTAAAATAGAATTGATTCCTACAGATTTTCCTTTTCCGGTAGCTCCTGCCATTAGTAAATGGGGCATTTTTGCCAAATCGGCAACAAAAACTTCATTTGATATATTTTTTCCAAGTGCCAATGGAAGCTCCATAGTTGAAGATTGGAATTTTTCGGACTGGATTACAGACTTCATACTCACAATTTGTTTGTGAATATTTGGTACTTCTATTCCAATAGTGCCTTTGCCGGGAATAGGTGCAATAATACGTATACCAAGTGCAGCAAGAGCTAAGGCAATGTCATCTTCTAAGTTTTTTATTTTTGAAATTCGAACGCCTGCCGATGGGGTAATTTCATAAAGCGTAACCGTGGGGCCAACTGTAGCTCTAATACTTGTAATCGTTATATTAAAATCATTGAGTGTCTTAATAATTTGATTTTTGTTTTGCTCCAGTTGGTCTTTATCTACTATAGCTTTTCCATTTCCATGATTTTCCATCAAATCTATACTCGGGAATTGATACATAGATAATTCCTTTCTAGGATCGTAAGGGGGCAAATTTTCAAAACGCTCTTGATTCAATTCATCTACATTTGTTACTTCTTTTTCGGGGGCAATTTCAATTAATTCAAAAGGCAAAGGCTCATCGGTCTTTTCTTCTTCAATAATTTCGTTAACATCAAAATCAAAATCCAGTTCTATTGAGGGAGCTACAATTTCAATTTTTGGACTTTCCTGTTCTTCTATTTCTTCTTCCTCTTCTACGATATCAAATTGAATAGAGGGTTGGCTTTTAGAGGTTTCTGGTTTTGAAATTGGAGCTATTTCTATATTATCCATTTCAAAAAGTGTATCGTAATGTTTTTTTGATTCCTCTTCTTCATTTTTTTTATCTTCTGAATCATTGAGATCACTGTTCTTAGGCTCAGATTTTTTCATTAAATTTGAAAAACTAAAATTTTGAATATGGAAATCGTAAAACAATGTTAGCACAAGCCAAAGGATTATAGTCAAAAGAACCAATATTCCTATAAATCCTATATTTGAGTATAGTAGACCTTCTTTTCCTGCTATATAGTTCCCTAAAGCACCGCCAAGTGGGATGTTTATGAATTTTAAAAGATTAATTTGAAATAATGAAACATAGCTACATCCAAAAAAAAGTGTAAGAATAATTGTACCTAAATTCTTTAAAATTGAAAAAACTTTTCTTTGGAAAATATAATTGATGCTAATTATAAATAAAAAGTAGGGTACAAGAAATGAAAATAAGCCGTATAAACCATCTACAAAAAAATAGCCAAAAAATAATCCGATTTTATTAATCCAATTTTGAGTTTGATAATATTCAATTTTTTTTATTTCGTTCCAACCACCAATTGCAAGGCTTTGATCGGTACGAAAATAAATTATATAAGAAAAAATACTAAAGAAAAGTAATAAGGATAACGCAAGCAATCCAAACCCAAGGATTTTTGAGCCTTTATTTTTGTCAAAATAGGATTGCATTTCATTATTAGCCATAGCCTTATACTTAAATTTAATCTACAAAGGTGCAAAAATTATAGTATTAATACTCAAAAGGTTATTAAGATATTTCTATAATTTTCTATTAAAATAGACACTATTTATTTGGCTTATAATTCGCTTTTTTCAATATTTCTTTTGGTGAATAAGTAATCATTTCATTTAAAGAAATATTTTCTTGATCCATAAATTTCTTAATTATTTGCCAGCCAATGTATGCACCTACTTTTCCGGGACTATCTCCAGACATACCCGGCGTTGTAGGGCCTTCTTCGGTATATCGTTTCACATCCATTACATCTACGCTATACAGTAGCTTATTCTCGATAAAAAATGTCCAAATATTAAATTCATTTTCTTGACACCATTCTAATTGTTTTTTTGAATAACCTATTTTGATTTCATCGGGCATATCTTCGCATATTTTATCTAAAAAATACATTTTTTTACCTTCTTCTATCATATTATATACAACTTCATCGTATTGTGTGGAATTGGTATTGAGTAATGAATATTCTACCAACATCACATTGCGAGGAATATAACTAGGCTGATTCCATTCAAGCATGTAGCTATATCCTTCAAACAATCCTTTATAAAACACAAAGTCTTTACCTAGATAGTTAAACATATTGATACCTATAATACTATCCGAATAGCTAAAAGCGGGAGACGGGTTGGCGCCGTTTGGAGAAATAAAAAAAGTATATAGCTTGGTTCTTTTCTTTTTGGGAAATTCTTTTTCTAGGTTTTTGTATGCTGCGTTTAATGTTTTTTCCGCTATGGGAATTTCGTTGTCCAATCTTTTAGAAATAGTGTCCATCATTGCTTTGTACTCGCCAGCAAAAAACGGGGGAAAGAACTCTTTGTAATAATGCATACTATCGGGCTTGCTCGTTTGTCCTATGCCCAATAATTGTTCTATATAAAAGGTATAAAGCTCGCCAAACTCCTTTTTCATTTTTGAATCGGATGTTTCAAATTGCTTTTCGTCAAATAAAAGCAGTTGTTTATCAAATCGGATAAATTTGATTTCTGGGGTTGCAGTATCTTTGTTCTCAAGAAAATCACAAGATAGTGTCAACATTAAAATGAGTATTAATAAACTAAAATTTTTCATTTCTTTAATATTTACAAGTGCAAAGATAAAACAAAAAAGCCGCTTCATTGTAAACGAAACGGCTTGTAAAAAATTTTATATAAATGTATTAGTCTCTAAGTATTTGAATAAATCCAGTTTTGGTTTTAGCAAATTCTTTGTCCAACTCAAAAACATAATAATATACTCCATCTGGAAGAGGCTCGTTATTGATTTGGTGAACACCGTCCCAATTATTTTTGTATGTACCTTCGCTTCTCCATACAATATTACCCCAACGATTATAAATTGCAATTTTTAAATTAGGATATTTTGCGAAATAGGAAGCAGGAACTACAAAATTATCATTTTTTCCATCACCATTAGGTGTAATAAAATTTGGAAAATCACCTTGTGCTTTTACTATTGGCGCTATTGCAAAATCTGAAAATGAAGTAAAGTTTGTTCTGGCTACTTGTTCAATAAGCGGTGAATTTGCATCTGACTCAAATCCCGAACAACTATTTGGGTCTATCCCCAATAAACTATATGCAGTATTTGCCGTGCCTCGTTCCTTCTTTACAATAGTAAAATCGTTTTCGTCATCTCTTTTATTTACAGCGTGAGCTTTTAATGTAACTGCGAAACTTTTTACATCTTTTGTAGGATTTTCCAAAGTCCAGAAGCCATGATCTACTACTGAATTTACTTCTACTTCAGAGCAATTATTGTCAGAAAGACTCAAGGTCTTGTCTACACCTGCATCTTTTGTAAATGCTCCTAATACATATCCATTTCCAGTACCTACAGTTACTTCAGCTATTTGTGCACCTCCCAAACTATTTGCCAAATCAATACTCATTGGAAATACATATTTGTTGCCACTAGCGGTATTTCTTTCTAGTTTGCCCTCTATAATAAAATCTTTTGAACCTAAAGATGGACTACCGTTTATAGCACTTGAACTTGTGTTGTTCAATCTCAATTTAGCAATATAATCCATGCCACTTGTATTAGAAGTAACGTCTGTTCTTACATATCCTGAATTAGCATATACAAATTTGTTTTCAACCTCTACGTTATTATTCATGTCAATATATTGACCCGAATTTTTGTTTGAAATCAAATTTTCAAATTTATTTGTACTCTCAAATCCTCCTAAAATAGACTGATTATTGCTTGTATTATTCATTACTACATCGCCTTTCCAATCTGCTGTTCCTGATTTTCTTCTAACCAAGCCACTTCCTTCTATCCATACTTCACCTTTATTTGTAGAACCAATTTTAGCCGCATCAGCGTCAGTTGCACCTACTTCAATCGCCCCCAAAACTCTCGTAACAATTGCTTTTGAATTTTGGTCTATTGCAGCAACAGTATTGTTGGTGTCTCCGTGAAAATAAATTGAACCCCCATCATGAACAGTTATTCCTATCGGAGTTTGTGCTAATAACAATTGAGTCAAAAACATTGCGCCAAGCGTCAACGTATTTTTAAAATTTATCATAAAATTTAATATTTACATTGTATTTATTATCAAATAGTATGCCAAAATGCAATGGAATAAAGTCTTTGAACTTTTTAAAATCTAAAATCAAATTTTAATACAATATTTCTGCCTATTTCATCAGCAAAAAATCGCTGTCTATTCAAGTAGTTACGATAGGATTGATTAAAAATATTATCTACAGTTAAGGATATTTTATGGAAATTTTTAAATAATTTAAATTCGTTGCTAATACTTCCTCCAAATAAAATATATGCACTTGGTGGCGCCAAAAATTCTTGATTTGGATTCCAGCGGTTTTGTTTGAAATAATATTGTGTATTAAATTGAATTTCTGTAGGGTTCCAATTTTGAGATTTTATAATTCTAAAATTACAATTAATCGTTCCCATGAGCCTATCCGAAGGCATATTGATGAGATAATTGCCCGAATCCAAATTATTGCCTCGAGTAATATTGTATAGCAATGAAGCTTTTAGATTAGTATTCACTTCATAATTTAGACTTAAATCGGTTCCAAAAATTGAGACATCATTTTGTACGGTGTTGTATACAGGGAAAGCTCCACGGATGGTAACTCTAAATTCTTTTTGGGGCTGAAGGTAGATATAATCTTTTACAAATTGGTAATATCCAAGCGCATTAAAGCTTATTTTTTTTATCAAAAATCCTTCAAAAGACAAGGTAGATTTGAACGAAGTTTCGTTTTTTAAAGAAATATTACCTTCTTCTATGCTACTCAGTCCTTGATGCAATCCTTTGCTGAGCAATTCATTGACTTCTGGAGACCTAGAAGTTAGCCCCAGATTGAGTTTGGTTTTAAAATCTTTTTTCCATTCTTTTTCCATTGCCGTATAGATTGAGCCACCCAAAAATCCTTTGTTGAAAGTAATGCCATTATTTCCTTCAAAATAATAGGAGTTGATATTTTTATAGTCAATTTTGGCACCTAGTTCAAAATCCCAAGTGTTTTTGGATTGATGCAAAATCCCAAAAAAAGTTTGTCCCAATTGATAATAATTAGGAATAAAAGGCGTAATTCCTGTCCCCAAATCATTATTATTGTCTACAAAAATGGATTGACTCCCCAATTTATATTCTAAATGTTTTGAGGTTTCTTTGTCAAATACAATTTCAACAAAATGATTCCATTGACTCATATCTACCGAAGGAAGGGGATTATTCCCTCTTCTGATGTCATATTCTTGACGTTTATTCAGCTGGAGTCCGTATTTAAAATGCCATTTGGTATAATTATCTATAAAATGTATTGCTTCCAGTTTGTTCAAATGGTGTGTCACTTCTTGACGTGGCGCGTTTATGCTATAAGAGAAATTTTCCGAAGTATTGAAGGGGGCATCTCTTGTTAGTGCGGATTGAAGATCGGTCAAATTGCTGATATGCGAACCTCGCAAAATTCCCAAAGTTGTATTGAACAATGAATAATAATAGCCCAAAAACCATTTTTCTTTTTTATTTTTTTCAAGTTGAATGGAGAGCGTTTTTTCTTCTTTGCCCGAATTGGTTAAGAAATAATTGGGAGTAAAACCATCGCCTTGCTTGAGCCATGTGCCTCGTACGCGCCAAGAAAACCATTTTTCGCTACGTTGCAATTGAAGATTGAGTGCGTGTCCACGTCCATTGGTTTGATAAAAATAGCCAATTTTTCCGTGAAAATGAGGGTCTTGTTTAATTTTTTCTACTTCTACAAGCACGGTGCCACCCAGCGAAGCATTGCCATATTGAAGCGAGTTAGCACCTTTGATTACCGTAATATGATCTGCCGCAAAGGGGTCTATTTCAGGCGCATGGTCATTTCCCCATTGTTGCCCACTTTGAATAATGCCATTATTTACAAATGAAATTCTATTGCCATACATTCCATGAATAATAGGCTTGGAAATAGTGCTTCCCGTTTTGATGGTTTGAATGCCAGCGGATTGGGAAAGAATGTCGGAAATATTTTTATAATTTTGATTCTCAATCTCTTGTCTATTAATGGTTTTGGATGCGGCAATGGATGCTATTCCTTTGTTTCCGTGTATGGTCACCTCCGAAATGAGCTCCGAATGATGATGCATCGTTTGATTTAATATGGTATTTTCTTTTAGTTGGATAAATTCTTTTTTCGCTTCGCAATTAAAATGAGAAAACACAAGGTGATAATCCGCAGGGCAAAGATTCGTTATTTTGAAAAATCCGTTGGAATCGGTATAAACAAAAATGTTTTTTTCTTGGATAATGATTTTTACATTTTCTAGCGGTAAATTAGTGGCTTCATCGTTGATTTTTCCTTCCAACGATAATTTGCAGTCTTGAGCCAGCATTTCCCCAAAAGAAAAAACAAGCACAAGAAAAATAGAAAAAATACGAAAAATTATTGTGTGCATACGAGTAACAGAAGTTTGAAATCGTCCTCAATTTTATATTTTCTAAAATAGCGGTCTAAGTCCAAATTTTTAAATTCAATATCGCTGTCCATCCAAAAAACGGCACTGAATTTATTGGCTGAATTCATTTTGTGGGTATAAAACCATCGTTTTGAACCTAGCAATACATTAGGGGCATTTCGTAGTATTTTTTTAGGAATTAATATAAATAAAATTGGCGAAAAAATAAGTATAAAAAATGCACTTAAATGATTGAAAAGCTTTTGTTTTAATTGATTAGAGGCTGAAAAATAGCTATGCCCCTCATCTTTTGAGTAAATTATACTTTGTTCGTTTTTATGATTGATAGCCAATAACACTTCAAGCGATTGGATAAAAAACCAGAAATTTTTATTGGGATTTTTACTAATAATTTCAATGGCTTCTGCATTTGAAGTAGATTCAAAATCAATGAAAAAATCTTGTGAATTGGAATCGTTTTTGAATTCAAAATCAATATCCAAATATCGTTGTGCAATTTCTTTGAAATGTACTATTTTAGAAGTATTGGAAGGCAAATAAGAAATAAACTGCGAGCTAAAATCAATAACCCAAAATTTCTTTTTGGTGATTTTGGCATAAAAAAAACGAATAAAAAGGGGCAGTAAAATAGCGGTAAGTGCTCCAAAAAGTACGATAGCTCTCGAATATCTATAGTTTTCGGGCAATAACGAAAAGATAAAAAGAATACTCAAGGCTCCTAAAAACGAACCTTTGAAATAATGAGAGATTTTTGAATAAGGGCTATACACTTGATTGAGAAATAAGCAAAAAATCCATATCAAAACATACGCGGGCAAAATAACAGAATAAAAAAACGGAGGATAGTAGTTGGGTTCGCCCTTGAGATTGGTACTCCAAAAAATTGTAAATCCATACAAGGCAAGGTAAATAGTAGACGCATCGAGTATTGGAAGAAAGATATCCTTTAACTTTTGCTTGAAATAAGAACCCAATTTCAAAAATTGACAAGCCACCAAGACCAATAATTTCATTAAATTATTGCCCGATTTATTAAGGTTTTTATTCCAGAAAATATACATAGCATCATAAAAATGATGATGATAATTCCATTGACTTTTTTTGGAGCTTTCACCTTTGAAATGAATGATTTCTTCGTCTCCAATAAAATAATTTTGATAGCCATTTTGACTCAATTCTTTGGAAATATCAATGTCTTCGCCATACATAAAGTATTTTTCATCAAATCCACCAATTGCCTCATAAACCGATTTTTTGATAAAAAAACAAGCCCCCGAAATTACTTCAATAAACTGATTTTCATTGTGATTGGCATTGGATAGATAATATTTATTGAGGGGAGATTGACTCGGAAATAATCTGTGAAGACCTAGAAGTTTGTATATACTTGAACCCAAATCGGGGAATCCTCGTTTGCTTTCGGGAAGATAATTCCCTTTGCCATCCAGCATTCTTACGCCTATAGCGCCTACATTTTCTATTTGATTTAATAATTCTAATCCTTTTGAAATCAAATTTTCGGAAATAATAGTATCGGGATTGAGAATCAAAATAAAATCGGATGTAGCCTGTGCTACGCCTACATTATTAGCCGCACCAAAGCCTATGTTTTTTTGGTTTTGGATAAATTTTACGAAAGGAAAATGAGTAGAAATCGTATCGAGCTTATCTGTAGAAACATTATCCACTACTATGATTTCAATGGGAAATTGTTCTCTAATTTTTTCAAGCGATTTTAGCGTCAAATACAAAAAGTATTTAGCATTAAAACTAACAATTACAATCGATAAAATGGGTTTTTTATCTGCCATTTTTTTATTTACTTATCAATAAATCATAGGGCTGACGAGCTTGTAGACTTCGTCCCAGCGTCAATTGGTCGGTATAATCCAGTTCGCCCCCAAAAGCGATACCTCTCGAAATAGTCGTGATAGATATGTTATAATTTTTGAATCGATTGGATAGATAAAAAATGGTGGTGTCGCCTTCAATTGTAGGGTTCAACGCCATAATGAGTTCTACATTTTCGTGTTGTTTTATTCTTTCTTCCAGCGTATCTATATTCAAGTCATCGGGGCCTATGCCATCAATTGGAGAAATAATACCGTCCAAAACATGATACACTCCTTGAAATTGATTGGTATTTTCTATTGCCAGAAGGTCTTTAAGATTTTCTACTACACATATTTTGGTGGTATCACGGCCTTTATTGGCACAAATAATACACGTTTCGCTGTCATTAGGCACATGGCAGACATTGCATTTCAATACATTATTCTTTATAGCTTCAATGCTTTTAGCTAATTTTTCAATACTATCGCCCGAACTTTCCATCAAGTGCAATACATATCTAAAGGCTGTTTTCTTTCCTACCCCAGGGAGTTTTGAGAATTCATTTACTGCCGATTCTATATGTTTTGAAAGATACATGGATAAATTTGAATAGGGTTCAAAATTACAAAATCTTAATCGAAAACTTTTTAAAATTTTCATTGTGGAAAACAAAAAATGGTTTTTTAGTTTAATTTTTCGATTTTTGCCTTATGATATCAGAAGAAAGTTTAATAGAACAAGAATACTCAAAGGACGACATCAAAACCCTTGAACCTCTTGAACATATCAGGCACCGACCGGGTATGTATATTGGTAAAACGGGAGATGGATCCTCGCCCGACGATGGAATTTATATTCTAGTAAAAGAGATTCTAGATAATGCCATAGACGAATATATTATGGGCTATGGAAAGAAAGTAGTGGTAAATGTAACTACCGAGGATGTGATGGTTCAGGATTTTGGAAGAGGTATTCCGTTGGAAAAATTAGTAGATGTAGTTTCTATTATGAATACTTCGGGGAAATTTGATAGCAAAGCATTTAAGAAGTCTGTGGGAATGAACGGTGTGGGTAGCAAAGCCGTAAATGCGCTATCCGAAACCTTTAGAGTAAAAGCGGTGCGCGATGGCAGAATGCGCTCGGCGGAGTTCAAACAAGGAAAATTGGCCAATCAAACGGAAATTGAAGCCTCAAAAGGACAAAACGGCACGACGGTTTGGTTCAAGCCCGATAATACCATTTTTACAAATTATCGTTTTATAGCCGATTATTTGAATGAATTATTGTGGAATTATGCGTATTTGAATTCGGGACTAAAGATTATTTTCAACAATCAAGAATACTTTTCCGCAAACGGACTCAAAGATTTGATTGATAAAAAATCGGGCGAAGAAGAGCGTCATTATCCAACCATTCATTTGAAAGAAGGCGATATAGAAATAGCATTTACCCATACCAATAAATATGGTGAAGAATACTATACTTTTGTCAATGGACAAAATACTACGCAAGGAGGTACACACCTTAATGCTTTTAAGGAGGCTATTGTAAGAACCGTAAGAGAATTTTATAAAAAAGATTTTGATGCGGCAGATATTCGTATGAGTATTGTAGGGAGTATTTGTGTGCGAATTCAAGAACCGCTTTTTGAATCGCAAACCAAAACAAAGCTCGGTACAGAAAAACTTCATAATGAAAACATCACAATGAAGACATTTGTAGGGGAATTTGTACGGACACATTTGGATAATTATTTACATAAAAATCCTGCGGTAGCCGAAGTTTTGCTCAAAAAAATACAGGCCAGCGAACGCGAGCGAAAAGATATGGAAGGCGTTCGAAAAATAGCAAAAGAACGCGCCAAAAAAGCCAATATTCACAATAAAAAATTAAGAGATTGTAGATACCACCTTACGGATGCAAAATATGCCGATAAAGAATTGTCTTCAATCTTTATTACAGAGGGAGATAGTGCCAGTGGTTCTATTACCAAAGCCCGTAATGCCGAACTTCAAGCTGTATTTTCGCTTAAAGGAAAACCCCTTAATTGCTTCAAAAACAATAAGAAAAAGATAGTGTATGAAAATGAAGAGTTTAACCTACTGCAGCACGCCTTGGATATAGAAGAAGGGTTGGAAAATTTGAGATACAATCATATTATCATTGCTACCGATGCCGATAATGATGGAATGCACATCCGTCTTTTGTTGCTCACATTCTTCTTGCAGTTTTTCCCCGATTTGGTGCGTCAAGGACATATCAAAATTTTGGAAACGCCTCTATTTAGAGTACGAAATAAAAAGGAAACCATCTATTGCTATACCGATCAAGAACGTGTCAACGCCATTAAAAAATTAGGAACCAATCCCGAAATTACACGATTTAAAGGATTGGGAGAACTTTCACCCGATGAGTTCAAATGGTTTATAGGTAAGGATATTCGCCTGATGCCCGTTCACCTCAATGATGGTATCAAAATTCAAGAATTGTTGAATTATTATATGGGGGATAATAACGAAGATCGCAAAAACTTTATTATCGATAATCTTATCGTTGAAACCAACGAGGAAGATTTATTGGTAGCGTAATTTGTGATTACTCAAAAGGCTCCATTTCCTTGTGAGCCCCATCGCAGAAAGGTTGTTTTTGTGATTTTCCGCATCTGCAAAAAGATACTACTTCCATTTTTTCGATGGTTTGTTCGCCGTGTTCTATTTCTATTTTTTCAGAATATACACGTAGTGGGCCATTTTTTCGTACTTCTACTTTTGTGGGTTGTTCCATTTTAATTGATTTTTTAGGTTAAGATAATATTTTAAGTTTTGCAAATTTGAGCATAATGCGTCTCTCTTGGCCTCCAAACATTATGGTAGCCACTTTTTTGTCCGCTTCGCCTTCTATTTTTGCTATTTTTCCTTTGCCAAATGATGCGTGAAGTACTTCTTGCCCTTCCGCCAATTTGTCGGGGCTATCAGGTACAAAGTCTTCCATCAATTTGTTTTGGGAAATATTATTGGATTTGATAGTCGCTATCAATTTATTGTCCCATTGATAGGATTTGGTAGGTTTTACTTCTTGTGTAGCTTCCGCTTCTGTCGTAAATTGTATATCCAAAATCTCTTTGGGTACTTCCGATAAAAAACGGGAAGGCATAGCCATATCTATTTTTCCATATTTGTAGCGGCTGGTAGCAAAAGACATCGTAAGTAGCTTTTCGGCACGGGTTACCGCTACATAAAAAAGCCTTCGCTCTTCTTCCAAATCTTCCATTGAGTAGCTAGAACGCTCGCTAGGAAAAAGTTTTTCTTCCAGTCCTACTAAAAATACCGCTTCAAATTCCAATCCTTTTGAAGCGTGAATTGTCATTAATTTTACGGTATTGTCGTCGGTTTTATTTTTGTCTTGGTCGGTGAGCAGGGTTACGGATTGTAGAAAACTCCCCAACGATTTATCGCCTTCCATAATTTGATTTTCAACTACTTCGTCATTATCCACAAACTCTTTGATACTATTGAGCAATTCTTGTAAATTTTCAAATTTGCTCACACCTTCCACACTTTTATCGGCATAGAGCTCGCCTATCATACCCGCTGTTTTGGCTACGTGTTTTGCCAATTCATAGGCATTCATAGTTTCTTGCTGTAGATGAAAAGATTTTATCATCAGGCCAAATTCTGAAATGGCTTTAATAGCTCGGGCTTGAAAATGGGATTGATATTGATCTATATTTTCAATAATATTCCAAAGTGACTTGCCTTCTTGACGTGCAAAAAGCATCATTTTGTTCAAGGAAGTATCGCCAATGCCTCTCACGGGATAATTGATGATTCGTTTGAGCGATTCTTCTTCATTGGGATTGATAGTAGTCTTCAAATAGGCTAACAAATCTTTAATTTCTTTTCGAGAGTAAAAAGAAAGGCCCCCATAGATTATATAAGGAATATTTCTTCTTCGAAGCGCTTCCTCAAAAGACCTCGATTGATTATTGGTTCTATACAAAATAGCAATATCTTCATATTTTATCTGCTTTGTATTGCTGAGCATAAATATTTCATCAGCTATTTGTTTGCCTTCATCATTGTCCGAAAAAGCACGTAGCACTTTGATTTTATCGCCGTCGCCATTCTCGGTCCAAATAGTTTTTTCTATTTGATTTTTATTGTGTTTGATGAGTTTGTTTGCCGCTTCTACAATGGTTTTGGTGCTACGATAGTTTTGTTCTAGCTTGAAAACCTTTAAGGCAGGATAGTCATTTTTAAAATTCAAAATATTATCGATACTTGCTCCACGAAAAGCATAAATACTCTGACTATCGTCGCCTACTACACAGATGTTTTGGAATACATCGGCTATTTTTTTTACAATTTGATATTGCGCCTTGTTTGTATCCTGAAACTCATCGATGAGAATGTATTGAAATTTGTGCTGAAATTCATACAATTGCTCGGGATAGCGGACTATGAGTTCATACATTTTGATAAGCAAATCATCAAAATCCATCGCATTGTTTTTGAAACAACGACGCGTATATTCTTTGAAAACTTCCCCAAATCGAGGCCTGTTGGCTTCTTCATCTTCAAACATCAATTCGGGCGTTTTGGCGTAGATATTATAATTTATCAAATTATTTTTCAAGCTAGAAATGCGATTGTACATCACATTAGGTTTGTAAATATCGTCATTGAGCTGAAATTCTTTGATAATTCCTTTCAAAAGACTTTTGGCATCGTCGCTGTCGTAAATTGTAAAATTATTGGTGTAGCCCAATAAATCTGCCTTGGTACGCAATACCCTAGCAAAAACGCTGTGGAATGTACCCATAAATAAACTGCGAGCCTGTGTGCCCACAATTTTTTCGATACGTTCGCGCATTTCACGGCTACTTTTATTGGTAAATGTGAGTGCCAAAATATTGAATGGTTGCACACCTTGCTCCATCATAAAAGCAATTCGATAGGTGAGTACACGTGTTTTTCCCGAGCCAGGGCCTGCATTTATCATTACAGGGCCGTCTATTTCGGTTACCGCATCGTATTGTATTTTGTTGAGTTCGTCCAAAAAGTGCATAAATACCTATCGTTATTTTTTGAAATAATTTTCAATTTGAGAAAAATCTATGGTAGCTTGAAATCGTTCTTTTAGATTTTTTATAGTTACTTGGTTTTGAGCCAATTCTTGGTCGCCAATTATTATGGCAAAATCAATGTTTGACTTATCGGCATAGCTCAATTGCTTGTCCATTTTGGTGCGAGAAGGATATACACTAGCCTGAAGTCCATTGTTCCTAAGCATTTTAGCCACTTCCATATTCTTTTCCATTGCGGCTTCATCCAAATTTAAGATTAATACACGTTCTTGCGTCGATGTTTCGGGAAATTTACCTAATTTCAACATAATATCATAAATTCGGTCTAGTCCAAATGAAAATCCTACGCCACTCATATTTTTGAGTCCGAAAATTTCGGTAAGATTGTCGTATCGTCCGCCGCCAGATATTGAACCATAAGCCACTTCGGTGGAAACAACTTCAAATACAATGCCAGTATAATAATCCAATCCACGAACCAGTTTATTGGAAACTTTTACATTTTTGCTCTGCGCATATTTTTTGATAAATGCTATTTCTTCCAATCCTTTTTTTAATTCATCGTTAGTCGCTTCAATATTGTCCAGCGCTTGGTCATTATCCAAAAAGTCAAGAAAATCTTTGATGTTATTCGGTTGAAAATCAGCAATTTTTAAAAATTCTTCTTCGAGTTTTTCACGGCCAATTTTATCCCATTTGTCTATCAATGTAGCTATTTTTTGACGATGTGCATCCATCCCAAAAAGTTGACAAATTCCTTGAAACAAACTTTTTGAATTGATGAGAATTTCTACATCTAAATTGAGCTTTTCGTATACTTGATCCGCTATTTGAATAATTTCAACTTCGGAAATCAAGCTTGGATTGCCCAAAACATCTATATCGCATTGAAAAAACTCTTGATAACGACCTGCTTGAGGCCTATCCGCGCGCCACACGGGTCCTATGACATAGCGTTTGAAAGGAAAAGTCAATTCATTTTGGTGCTGACTTACAAATCGTGCCAACGGAACGGTATGGTCGTATCGAAGTCCTTTTTCGGAGATTTGAGCCGTGATTTTGCTTGTATCTTCGCCCGCGGCAATTTGAGCTACCAGGCTTTCTTTGTCTAAGTAATTTCCCGAATTCAAAATCTTGAAAAACAATTTATCGCCTTCTTCTCCATATTTGCCATTGAGGGTTTCATATTTCTCAAAAGAAGGAATATAAATAGAGTCGTATCCAAAGGATTCAAACGTATGTTTTAGAATATCAATGATGTACTCACGATTCTTATTTTCAGTGGGTAAAAAGTCTCTCAATCCCTTTGGATTGGCAGGTTTAATCTTTTGCATGGATAAAATTGGATTCTCCGCAAAGTTAGATAAAAAAATACAATTGATTTTTATTATTATCTGATAAAAATTAAAAGATAAAATCTATACAATGAGAAAATTATATTTTTTTTATTTCAATAGTTTAATTTTGTCAAAAAATAAATTCATTTGCAGCGCTATTATTGTGAACATTGGCAAAAACAAGGCATTTTTTCTTTGGAAGAAGAAGAAAGTCGTCATGTAGTACAAGTATTAAGGCATAAAACAGGCGATTTATTACATCTTATCGATGGAAAAGGCTCTCTTGTTTTAGCTAAAATTGTAGAAGCTCATAAAAAAAAATGTTCTTTACTATTTGAAGAAATTATTGAACATCAAGAGGATATGAACAAAACACATATTCTTATATCGCCTACGAAAAGTTCGGATCGTTTTGAATATTTTTTGGAGAAAGCTTGCGAAATTGGTGTGGGCAGTATTACGCCTTTGATTTGTAAACGAACCGAACGCAGCAAACTCAATTACGAACGAATGCATAAAATCTTGATTTCGGCGAGCAAGCAAAGCAAAAAATTACATTTCCCGATACTCAATCCTTCATTATCTTTTAAAGAAGCGGTGAATGCTTTTGAATCAATATCGCAAAAATATATTACTTCTATTGGGACAAAGCAAGCTTTTTCAAACATTGATTTTGAGAAAGAAATTCTTGTGATGGTAGGGCCCGAAGGCGATTTTACAGAAGAAGAAATCCAAATGGCTCAAAGCAAATCCTGGAACGAAATTTCTTTGGGGCAAAGCATTTTGCGTGTAGAAACAGCTGGAATAGTAGTGGCCAGTCAATTACAATTCTTAAACGAAATGAAATTGAACACATGACCGAAAAAAATTATAGAAGTCTTGTCAAGGGTTTTTCATGGCGGTTTGTAGGAACTTTTGATACGTTTTTGATTTCATGGTTTCATACTGGCAATCCATTGATGGGATTGAAAATTGGGGCTTCAGAGTTTTTTACCAAAATAGTTTTATATTATTTCCACGAAAGAATTTGGCTCTATTTTCTAAAAGATAAAATTTATGAGCATAAATTTAGTTTTATAAAGGGCGTAACTTGGCGAATGGTAGGCACTATCGACACCATCATTTTGTCGTGGTTTATTTCTCAAAATAGAAATATCGGCATCAAAATAGGATTAACCGAATTGGCTACTAAAATTGTACTTTATTATCTGCATGAAAGATTGTGGAATCATATTAAAATAGGAAAAAATTGATATAAATCATGAAACATATTATTCAAGAATTTTGCCTTTCACTTCCCCACGCTACCGAAGATTTTCCTTTTGATGATAAAGTCTGGACGGGAAAAGTGTATAACAAAATTTTTATTCTTATGGATATTTTTGCCGATGAAACTGCGATGAACTTGAAGTGCGATCCCGATTATGCCGAAGAATTGCGTGCACAATTTGATTGTATCAAACCGGGATGGCACATGAACAAAAAACATTGGAACACTATTTCCTATAATCCTTCCGAAATCGATTTGAATTTTTTGAAAGAATTGATTCAACATTCATACGATTTGGTTTTAAAATCTGTCCCAAAAAAAATTAGAGAAGCAAATGATTAAAGAATATTTAAAAAAAATCTATTTATTGCCGTGGAGTCTATGGTGTTTGGTATCCTTTGGGGTTATATGTTTTTTTATTTACATAACTATCATAGTTCTTACCGCTATTCCTAACCGAAAAACCTATTTGTGGGCGCATCGAATTCCTGCTTATGGCGGACTTCTCACCGCTTTTTTGTGGGGCGTAAGGGTAGATATAGACAAAAAATGGCATTGGGATTTTTCTAAGCAATATATTTTTGTGGGAAATCATAGAAGTATGCTAGATGCTATCATTAGTGGCGGTTTTATTCCTAATGATAAAAAATTTATAGGAAAAGCTGAGATTCTCAAATGGCCTTTTCTTGGTTATTTATTGGGCAAATTATACATTCCCGTAAAACGGGATGAAAAAGACAGCCGACGCTGGAGTATGGAACAACTTTTTATTAAGATGAAAGAAGGGTTGAGTATCGTCATTTTCTCCGAAGGTACCTGCAATACCACATCGGAACCTTTAATCCCTTTTAAAGAAGGGGCTTATAGACTCAGCTGTGCTACAAAAATCCCGATAATTCCCTTCGTTATTGTAGGTGCAGATGACTTGTGGAGCCGCAATGTTTGGCTTATTTCGCCGGGAAAAGTCAAATTGATATTTTTGCCCGAAGTGGCTCCTGAAGAAGACAACGAGGAAGGAATCGAATTGCAAAAAAATAAGGTTTATTCAGCAATTGAAACCGAATATTTGAAGCATTTGTAAGTATAGAAAAT
>CAZUUI010000011.1:18119-18233 GCA_964622955.1 uncultured Chitinophagaceae bacterium
AGTGAGTTGTGCTACCAAAATTCCGATAATTCCCTTTGTGATAGTGGGTGCAGATGACTTGTGGAGTCGCAACGTATGGCTTATTTCGCCGGGAAAAGTCAAATTGATATTTTT
>CAZUUI010000012.1:0-15994 GCA_964622955.1 uncultured Chitinophagaceae bacterium
ACTTCTGTACATTTTCTGTTTTTGTATCTTTTGTCAATGTGTTTTTGCTTTAGGGCACAAAGATAACAAATTAATACAAAAGACAGCAAATTAATAAAAGTGTCAAATGTTTGAATGAAATAATCTTGAATGTGCAATGCGAAACTATATCTGATAACTTTTTGGGGCTATGCGCAGATATCATTTCCGAAGCCTCATATGTCAAATATTAGAAATAATACCGTTCGCATAATCAATATAGTGTACTATTTGCTTGTTATGACTGCATATTCTAAACAAAAGTCACAAAATAGTTTAGTCTTTTCTATAAGTAAGCTTGGTGTTATTATTTATAAAAATACATAAAAAAGCCTCGTCAATTTGACGAGGCTTTGAATTTAGCTTAAAATGCAATTAATTATTTATTATAAATCATTTTAGTGGATTGAACATAATTCCCATCATAGATATCAATTAAGTAAACTCCATTAGAAGGAAGTGATACTGAATTTATTTTATTATCTATAGTAAATTTCTGAACAAGTTTACCATTCAAATTGAAAATTTCAACTTCTTTACCAATCAACTTATCATTTGTTAATATAATCTTATTTTCATTTACAAAGAAATCTTCAGATTTAACAATTTGAGTTATAGATTGGGTAGTACCTTGTTTAGCAGAAAATTTTAATACTATTAAGCTATTTGCGCTATCTTTTGTATCGTATACAGATACTCTTAGATATCCATATCCATCTAATTTCTTAGTATTAAAATTGATTTTAATATATCCTGTAGAATCTTTTGATAATGCAAATGAATCAGATGTTTTTCCTGGTGCATGACAAACATTGATATCACATAGTTCCCATTGATCCCAATTAGCAGGATACTCCATAACTTTTACTTTCCATTTAGCCGTTAAATTTTGACCTTTGATATTTTTGAAGTATAAAATTGGAGTTAGTACGCTTGTAGTTTTTGTATCATTTTTAAATGCTGTATCTCCAGCCGTTAATGTAAATGATGAAGATGAAATTGAAGTACTAGATTTAAGAGAAACTTTGTCTATCCATAAAGCATTTCCTCCTTCTCCTGTTACAAAAATAAATCCAAGAATTACATTATTTAATCCTTTATAGTCATTTAGGCTTACACTTTTTGTTTTCCAATCTGCTGCTTTTACAGGAGTAAAAGATGTAGCTGTACCTGTTACACTCAAAATACTATCACCAGTGTATGTTTTTAAAATTCTCATGGTGTCATTGTATATAGCAAAAACTTTAACGGTATCTTTTTCATTTAAATTTTTACGTTTTTTTGCATAATCAAAATCAAAGCTATATCCTTTTCCATCGTTTGGAACATTAGTCGTGCTTGTAATTAGATTTAATGGAATATTTAACATCTGTTGCTCATTATCATCATTCCCAACAGGAGCAACTGCCAATGCAGCATTATCTGGAACAGATGCTAACTGAGTAGCTGAAAGTAATCGTGAGCTTTCTGGAAGGTCAGTAGTATTTACATCTACCGTTTCAAAATCTTCTGTGTATGGAAATGATTTTGCATTATATTTTGTATAGACAAATACATTTGAAATAGTTGCAGAATTATTTGATGTGTTAACATCATTAGTCGCATCTACTGAAATAGTATAGTTAGTGTTAAAATATCCAGTAAATGCTGGATCGTCCTGATATACAATATCATTTAAAGCTAATTTAGAAATAGAGTCAACTATTGAAAAACTACCATTGTAAGTATTTGAAGTTAAATCTGTAGTTTTATATTTTACTTTAGCTGTAAAAGAAGTTGCTTTAGTCTTTGAATTATTATAAATTGTAGAATTTATATTGAATTTTTTACCTGTAATTCCATATCCAATTTTACTACCAACTGAAGTATTTCTAGAATTACTAACTACAAAGTCAATAGAAGTTGGTAGTGGTGTCTTACAATTTGCAAGATTTGCTTTATCTACCCAAAATTGTGCAGTTCTAGAAGCAGTAGTTGTACCACCTTGACTATGAATTACCGTTCTATTAGGACAAATCATTACTAAAGTAGGAAATCCAGTTAGTCCTAATTCACTATTATAAGCAGCGGTATCAATAATTGGATAATTTGCGCCTGTAACCCAATCACCTTGGGTTCCATTTCCAGCAGGGCCATATAGTAATGATTTTGGTGTACTAGCATCTCCTTCTATGTAAATACAATATATTTTACCTTTCTCTACTGTTCCATTAGGTCCATATTGGTTCATTAAATTCTTCATTGTGTTTGAAGAATGAAAAGTCCAGCATGGGCCACACCATGTTGCAGAAATGTCAATTAGAACAGTATATCCAGAATCTAAAAGTTTATACAATTCAATAGTGTTTCCATTAATATCCTTGTATTTAAAATTGCTCACAACCGATCCTACTGGAATTTGAGCGTAATTATTCGTACAAATTAATGTAAGAAATAATGTTAAAAGTAGTAATTTTTTCATTTTATTTAAAGTTTTAGTTTAAAATTTATAGAGACAAAGATAATGATTTTTGAATTTAATCAAAATTATTTTTTACAAGTGTGGGTATTGCATGTTCATATCTTTCAATGAT
This sequence comes from uncultured Chitinophagaceae bacterium, assembly GCA_964622955.1. Taxonomy (GTDB): domain Bacteria; phylum Bacteroidota; class Bacteroidia; order Chitinophagales; family JADJOU01; genus CHPMRC01. The sequence continues at coordinate 2,592 of CAZUUI010000012.1, forward strand.
TTGAGCAAAAGCTCTGCAATGACAAGGCTTTTGTACCATCCGTTATCCGCAGGAACGATATTCCATTCGATAGTATTGCATTTGGAGAAAGCCATTTCGTATGCTTGCATATAACTATCCCAATAGGTTCGTTCTACCCAGTCGTTGTCGTTGTGTTTGTAATGTTCTTCAAGGTTTTCCTTTCTTTCGGTGAGTCGTTCGAGTTGTTTTTCGGGACTTACATGCAGGTAACACTTGATTATTTTTGTGCCATTCTCTTCCAATAATGTTTCAAAATTATTGATTTGCTTGTAACGCTGTTCTATCACGTCATTTTCCACCCAATTATGTACTTTTTGGATAATAACATCTTCATAATGCGAACGATTAAACACTTTAATTTCGCCTTTAGCGGGCGCTACCTGATGAATTCGCCATAGAAAATCATGTTTCATTTCCAAATCCGTAGGTTTTTTAAAACTACTGATACTGCAATTGGTAGGATTTAATCCCGTAAAAACATCTCGAATAATGCCATCTTTTCCGCTGGCATCCATTCCTTGAAGGATGACCAATACGCTTTTTTTAGAATTGGCAAGTAAGAGGTTTTGAAGTTCTAAAAGTTCTTTTTTTATGGCTTCTATCCTAATTTTCGATTCTTTTTTGTCTAGCGAATCAGGCGCTTTGGTGCTAATTTCTTTGAGTTGTATCATGCTGTATATTATTTAACGCCGTGCATCCATTTTTGGATAAATCTTGATATGATGAATATAAAAATACCCATAGCTAAGGAAACTAAAGCAATATTATAGCACCCTTTCATATAGATGGGTAAGGATTCAATTGGCGTAAAATCCATTCCATTGGCATTTTTTTTAGGAATAGCCATAAATGTTCCTATCAAACCCGCTAATTTGTGACCTAATGCCGACGCTAAGAAAAATACGCCCATCATAAAACCAAACATTTTGATTGGGCTCAATTTCGTAATCATTGCTAATCCTATTGGTGAAATAAAAAGCTCGCCTAATGTAATGAGGAAATAGGCCATCATAAAATATGCAAAGGGCATTAATCCATTTGCTTTGCCTGCCATTCCTCCCAAATAAAAAGTAAAATAGCCAATTCCTACTAATATAAATGAAAGTGCAAATTTTTGAGGGATGGATATTGCTTTGCCTTTTTTATTCAAATAATTATAAAATGCTCCTAAAATAGGCGTGAGAAATACAATATAAAATGGATTGAGTGAATTATTGACCATAGCAGATCCTAGTTTGGAGCTTCCTACTGTAAAATCAACATTTCTATCTGCCATTAGATTTAAACTTCCTCCTGATTGTTCATAAAATCCCCAAAACATTACAGTCAATACAATCATTATGGCTGCAGCCCATAGTTTTTCTTTTTCTTCTTTATTAAACTGTCTACTTAAATAAATTACATAAATAATAGAAATAATAAACAAAGGCAACATAAAATAAGTAGTCAATTGGTGGAATTTAACCAAAAATACTGAAATCGGTACCAAAAGAAATACACCTATATACAATAAGAATTCTTTTTTGATTCCAGCTTGAGTTGCATTGAGCCAATTGAGGTCAACTTCAAATCCTTTTTCGCCTAAAATATGTTTATTGAGCAAAAAAACGACAAGTCCAAAAATCATAAAAAATCCAGCTACGCCAAATCCAAGGTGCCAGTTGACTTTTTGTCCCAAGTAGCCACATAACAAACTACCCAAAAATGCACCAATATTTACCCCCATATAAAATATTGAATACCCTGTATCTTTTCTTGTGTCATTTGCTTCATAGTATGTTCCTAAAAGTGAGGAAATATTGGGTTTGAAAAAACCATTTCCTGTAATCAAGAAACCCAAGCCGATAAAAAAAGTGAAATTTGAGGGCAATGCTAATACTAAATGTCCCAATGCCATTAACAAGCCACCCAAAACAATACTTTTTCGATATCCAAGAATTTTATCAGCTACCCAGCCTCCTAATAATGGCATAGCATAAACTAGTGCATTATAGGCTCCATATTGAAGATTTGCTTCGGTATCTTCCATTAACAAAACTTTGGTCATGTAGAGCATAAGCAATGCTCGCATTCCATAGAAAGAAAAACGCTCCCACATTTCGGTGAAAAACAACATCCATAAGGGTTTGGGCTGTTCTTCGCCATTGATTTTGTAGGCTACTCCTACCATTATAGCACTAAAAATTGTAGCTACTATTATAATTATTATTTCAATATCCATGTTATTCTTTTTTAAAGGTTAAAAAAAAAGCCAATACGTGTGTATTGGCTTATGTGTTATAAATGAAATTTTGATTAATAAGGAAGTGTATAAGATTTACTTGTTAAACTTTGTACGTTTGTGTTTGTATTTGGGAATACATATACAATGTCTACTTTAATTTTTTTGCCATTACCCATTCTTACTTGAGCAATATCAAATACCGTTGTAATTTCAGCACCTTTTCTTAATGCAGTAGTTGTACCAGGAACTAAAAGTGGATTTAATCCCAATGAATCTCTATAAGTTAACGTAATAGTACTTGTAGTATTGTTAACAGAAGAAAGTCCTACCGAAGCAATTTCTCCGGGATTACCATAAGGGAAAATGTTTTTTAATATCAATTTATTACCTACAACTGAATGTGTAAAAGTTTCTGTTATTTTTGTATTGGTACCTGTGATAGTATCTTTTGTATGATTGATTTTTACATCGCTCACTTTGTTTAAGATGAAATCTTGATTTTTTAAAATCGGTTGATAAACGTTAGTATCACATCCAATAATAAATAAAGAAGCTAATGTTATAGTAGAAAGTAAAAATTTTTTCATTTTTTTAAATTTAGTAGATGCAAAAATAATGTTTTTTTTTAAATGAATAAAAAAAAATTAATTTTGAGGGGTCATGCTATTTATTTTTTCTTGTGCAAGATTATTATACATATTAGCATAAGCAGCTTCACCCTTTTGATTATAGAGTTTTGCTATAAGTTGATACCATTCTGGATTTGAGCCATTGAGGTCTATAGCTTTTTTCATTGCTTGAATGCTCAAGTCTAATTGACCTACATTGGCAAGGGTAATCGCATAATAATACCAAATGTATTCGTTTGAATCGTCATTTTTTATAGATTCTTGATATTTTGTCAATGCCGTAGCAAAATCATTTTTCTCTAGTGCTTGAAATGCTTCGATATCGGCTTTGTTTTTTCGTTCAATTACAATTAGTACGGGGGTATTGTCTACTTTTACCTCATGTATAGTATTTTTGGGAGGCCATGCATGATTTTGTAAATTTTCGGGCTCAATAAAACGCGAATACGCTACATAATAGTCCCAGTCCAAATGATCACGCTCTCTCCATCGACCATAGCTAGCCATAACTTTTGCGGTATCGGTATCAAAAAAATACTTATCTATAGTTCCTAGATTGCTCAAGATCTTTACTTTTCCTTTTTTGTCTTTTAAAATATGTTCTTTGATCCAGTCTGTAGCTTTTTTTCCTGAGTTTTGGTAATAATCCAATTCGTAATAACCAAATGCTTTTTCTACACCTCCAAATATTTCATTGAAATATATGTATTGATTAGGATGGTTTGAAACCATGTGTTTTAAAGGAAGTATCATGAAAATTGCTAAAACAGCAATACTTATAATTTTATAATTTTTTGTAGTAGCAAAATTTTCGTAAATATAATGGCAGAAAAGACTTGCCAATATAGCCATTGAAGGCATTACAAAGATGATATGGCGAAGTGCATCGTATACTACCGCTTTTTTATAAACAATATATAAAATTGGAAAAGCAAATGAGAACATCAAAAGTCCAATGAAAATAATATTTTGATTCGATTTGTTTTTAAATAATACATAAAAACTTCCTGCTAAACCTATTAGCAAATAAATTGGTGTCCCTACCCATAGCCATTTGAATAAATAATTTGAAGGCATAGCCGCCGTATTGATTCTAACACCATCAAAGAGCATATAAATGGATAGCGGATAGCTTGACATGATTTTTAACGATTCGATAGGATTGGTTAAGATTCCTTCAAGTGCATAAGGCCACCACAAACATGCTAATATGTAACCTAGAGCAACTGCTACAGTAGCATGGATTAGCCCTTTTTTATAAAATCCTATATTTATTTTTTTGGAATAAAATGCAAGCAAAACAAAAAATAATCCAAAATAAGCAACTACTAAAAGTCCTCCTATTCTCACACCTATGGCTAGTGCAATTCCTAGGCTTAGTCCTATCGTATAGTTCCATTTTGGTGCTTCTATATGTTTCAAAAATTTGATAATATAATATATAGACATGATATAACCTGCTGCAAATGGTATATCTTTTGGATTGTTAAACATTTCTCCAAAAAAACGAGGCGTCATGGTAATAAATATTGAAGCTAAAAGCCCAATACTCCATTTATTAGTTATTTCTTTGGCTATCAATCCCGAAAATAAAATGGTTAATATTCCAAAAAACATATTGAAATAATGACGCAATAAGAATTCATTTTTTGGATGAAAAAAGTCGATCAACATGGCTGTAGCACCATCAAATATACCTCCATAATATTTAAGCTCTTCATGACCAGGAAAATATTCAAGAAACAAATTGCCTACATTTCCTGAATTTTTTATGTATTGCCATACATAGCTGCCATATTTCCATTGTGTAATCTCATCGCCTGTAATTCCGTATGAAGGTGTGATGATTATACAAACAACCGTTAAGAATGAAATATATCCCCAAAAAAAATAATTCGCTTTTAATGACTTCATTTTTTTATTCTAAATTTAGTGATTTCTATAACAAGTGCTAACATATCAAACATAGCTTGTTTTACTATTTTAAACGAAGCGCCTTTGCTTTCGCCTCCTATTCTGTCAAGATATCTAGACTCAATTTCTATGAAACGATTTCCATTGAAATGGAGCTTTGAACAAATTTCCGATTCTATCAGTGAACTTCTAATTTTTAGGTCAAATTTTTTAAGTTCGTTTAGTTTATATATCTTTACCCAATTGACATCTTTTAGCGTCAAACCCAAAAATGTTTTGTTAAATAATTTATTAAAGTAGGAGAGTATATTTCGTTGAATGCTATAGCTAGTGTTTTCTTTTCTGAATAGCGCCAAAACGGTTTTGTCTTCAAATTCCTTATAGGGAATGAGTTCATTTAAGTCAAACTGTCCATCGCCACAAGTAATCAATACGTTTTCTTTCGTGGCATTTTTGTATCCCGAAAATAATGCTTCGCCTATTCCTTTGTTTGTTTCATGATTGATAATTACCAAATCATTTCTTTTTTGAGCTTTATAATTGGTAATAATTGCTAGCGAATTGTCTTTGCTTCCATCATTGATTACCAAGACTTCGTAGTCCGTGGTCATCTTTGATAATACTTCAAAGCAAGTATCCAAAACTTTTTCTATGGATTCTTCTTCATTGTAGCACAAAAGACCAATCGTCCAGGACTGCATTAATAATTATTTAAGGTATTGATGACAAAATCTACTTCTTCATCTTTCAATTCCGCATACATAGGCAATGACAAACAATGTGAAGCTAAGTATTCGCTATGAGGCATAGATCCTTGCGGATAATTTAAATGTGCATACGCTTTTTGCAAATGACAAGGAACAGGGTAGTGAAGTCCCGCAAAAATATCATGTTTTTTGAGATATTCCATCAAATCCTCTCTATTTTCGGTCGTAATCACAAATAAGTGAAAGTTTGAAAGCGTATCAGAAGGTTGAAATTGAAAAGTGATTTTTGGATTTTTGACTTCATTGAAATATCGAGATGCTATTTCACGTCTTTTTGTATTCCAATTATCCAAATGATTCAATTTTACCGTTAATGAAGCTGCTTCAAGGCCTCCCATTCGATAATTAAATCCTATTTCATCATGGTAGTAGCGCACTTTCATACCATGATTTCTCAATGATAACAAGTGATTGTATATATTCTCATCATTAGTTGTAAGACAACCTGCCTCGCCCGTAGCTCCTAGATTTTTTCCGGGATAAAAACTAAAGGTAGCAATAGAAGATAAAGAGCCACATTTTTGACCTTTGTACAAACTTCCTTGCGCTTGTGCTGCATCTTCTATCAAAATCAGGTTATGTTTTTTGCAGATAGCGCTTACAGCTTCTATGTCAAAAGGTTGTCCATATAAATGAACGCCTATAATTGCCTTTGTTTTTGGTGTAATTGCCTTTTCAATAGCTTCGGGATCAATTTCCCAAGTGTCTTTTTTACAATCTACAAAAACGGGAGTAGCATTGGCATGACTTACGCCCCAAGCAGTAGCTATAAATGTATTGGCTGGTACAATGACTTCATCGCCTTCTTTGATACCGTGGGCTAGCATAGCTAAATGTAATGCTACGGTGCCATTTGAAACACCTACAGCATATTTTGCGCCGCAATATTCCGCAAATTGTTTTTCAAAATTTTCTACAAATTTTCCTCCAGCAAAAGCACATTCGTCATATACTTGATGGTATAATTCAAAAATTTCTTTTTTTACAGATTGTTGTTGTTGTTTTAAGTCTAAGCAGTGAATTGACATACCAATATTTTATTAATTAATTTTTTTTGCAGGATTTCCTACTACAATGGAATTGGGCGCTACATTTTTTGTAACCACACTTCCCGCACCTACTATTGCATTTTCGCCTATTTCTATACCACACATAATCGTAGCGTTGCTACCTATCGAAACTCCTTTTCTCAATATCGTTGTTTCCATAGTCCAGTCCGCATCAGTTTGCATACTTCCATCGGGATTGGTAGCTTTTGGCATTTTATCATTTATAAACATGACTCCATGACCAATGAAACAGTTATCTTCAATAGAAACACCCTCACAAATAAAGGAATGTGATGAAATTTTACAATTTTTACCTATAAAAGCGCCTTTTTGTATTTCTACAAAAGTACCAATTTTTGAGCCATCATCAATAGAACATCCATATAAATTTACAAAGTCAAAAATTTTAACATTTTCACCTAAATGAACATTATTGATATTTTTCTTTTCAGAATTTTGTGTTGTTAATGTCATGTTACAGCTTTACTTCTTTACCATTGTTTTTAATGCTCGTTTGTGCAGCTTCTAGCACTTTTACTACTTCCAAGGCTTTTTGTGCATTGGAAATAGGTGTTGTTTTGTTCAGAATTCCTTGAGCAAAATCTTCTGCCATGGATTGCAAGGCTTCTTTTAACTCTATTTTTGGAACGAAGATGTCACCTACTCTATAGTCTATAAGCAATCTTCTTTTATCATCGTCATTTTTTACCTGAAATCCGGTATCGTAAATTTTAATTTTTTCGGCAGGTTCTATATCATTAAACAAAATCATTTTTTTATCACCACCTATCAAGATATTTCTCAATTTTACTGGAGAACTCCATGAGCAATTAAAATGCGCAATAAAATCGCTTTGATAATTAATTGTTAAATAAGCAATGTTTTCAATACCATTTTTTGTGTGAGAAACCCCAGTGGCTTGAACACTTACAGGTTTTTCATTATTTAGGTAAAATAAAATGGATAAATCGTGAGGCGCTAAATCCCAGAGTACATTTACATCGGGTTGGATCAAACCTAAATTGATACGTGTAGAATCAAAATATTGCAAATTTCCAATTTCATTTTGATCAATCAAGTTTTTGATTTTTTGAACAGCACCGGTGTATAGAAATGTATGGTCTACCATTAATAATAAACCATTTTTATCTGCCAAATCGATCAATTCTTGAGCTTCTTTTGAATTTGAAGTCATTGGTTTTTCTATCAATACATGCTTGCCATTTGACAAAGCTAATTTAGCGAGTTCATAATGAGTGAATACAGGCGTAGCTACTACTACAGCATGAAGATTGGGGTCATTGATGATACTTTGAATATTTGTTACGGTTTCAATGCTTGGATATTGACTTTTTGCCAACGCCAATCTATCTTCTCTTCCATCTACCAAATATTTTACATTACAATTTTTATTTGCATTGAAATTTCGTAATAAATTAGGCCCCCAGTAGCCGAATCCTATAATAGCTATATTTATCATTATATTTTTAAAAAATAAACGCAAATTTACACTTTTTTCATTATTATTGCTCTTTATTTTTAGTATTGAAGACAATAATATTTTTTTTAGTTCTATTTAAATTTGGTATTTCACAAAATGAAAATCTCTATAGTTTTTATTTTCAACATTTAACCGTTAAAAATGGACTTTCAAGCAATTGTGTATATTCAGCTACTCAAGATTTAGAGGGAAATATTTGGTTTGCTACAGAAAATGGTATTTCTAGGTTTGATGGAAAAGATTTTAAAAATTATGGAATAAAAGAGGGGTTGAAAAATAATGAAATTTTGAGTGTAAAGTTTAATTCACCTTTTGTAATGGCCTATAGTTTTGAAGGCGTGGATTTTATATATAAAAATAAAATTGTTACAAAAAGATTAAGTGCTTTGTCTAAATCTTATTCAGGAAATATTTTGCTTGATGAAGTGCTAAAAGGAAAGTATATCTCGGCTAGATATGATTCTATTTTTTGTTTTGATTTGAAAAATGTATTTAATCCCCAATTGATAAAAGCTTCTAATTATAAGGACAAAGGAATCCCCTTTAGTTTCTACGAGATTATAAAGAAATTTCAATACAATGGTTATCATGTTGAATTTATTCAAAATAGCAATAACTTATTGATATTCAATTTAAATTCTCGAGATGTAAAAATTTTTGATGCTAAAAAAGACTCGATTTTCACCCTTAATTTACCCGGTAATTATAAAGAGTTAAGAGGTCTTTCTTGTTTTGGAAATAAATTTTTTATTTATGAAAACAATACTTTTTTTGAATTTGAAATAGTGAATTATAAGTTGATTTACAAGAAGAAAGTGTCATTTCCAAGTACTATCAATACCGTATTTTATAAAGATGGGCTCTACTATGTCAATACATTGACCGATGGTATATATGTATTGCGAGAGAAAGGAAAAAATATCAATATAGATCAGCTACAAATTATAGGCGTTGAAGTGGATACAAACAATCAAATAGCCATAGGAGTAAAAGAAGATCATCCAAGATTTTTTGATCATTTGGGAAAAATAGTAAAAAAAAGTACGAGTTATTATAGAAACAGCAAGCCTATTTTGGTGAATAATCATATTGCATGGATTAGCAGGTATGATATAAACTATCTACAAAAGAAATATGTAATATATGATCTAATAAAAACATTTGGGATTTATAATGAGGACACAGTTCTAGTGGGCACAAGAAGTTTTGCAATTATGTATGACCTTAAAAAGGGAAAAATAGTAAAACAATTATTGAATCGGTGGACAGTTGGTTTTTGTGTCACACAAAAAAAAGATATTTATATAGCATCAACTACTGGTCTATATAGATATGAGAAAAAAGGGCAATTGAAGAGAATTAAATTTACAAACAATGAAAATCTAAAAGTGAATTCTTTATCAGAGGATTTACAAGGCAATATATGGATCAATACGGCAGGACTTGGAATCTTTATTTACAATCCTTTGTCAAAGAAAATACAAAATTTACAAACCAAAGATGGTCTTTTGAGTGATAATAATAGCAATATTATTATAGATAAAAAAAATAGAAAATGGATTTTGAGCAATTTTGGTGTATTGCTTATTGACGGAAAACGTTTTTTTAAAATTAATGAAAGCGAGGGGTTAATGTCTAATGAAATTATAGATTTGCGAGTAATAAATGATACTGCCTGGATAGCTAGTAATTCGGGGCTAAATAAATATGTGTATGTAAATAACAATAATAAAATATGGATTCCGCTAAATATTAATGAAATTAAAATTAATAATCAGCTAGTAGATACTATGCCAAAAAGATTGACACCCATTCAAAACAAGATTCAATTTAATTTTATAGGAATATATATTGCAGCTGCAGACGAGATAAAGTATAATTATAGACTTTCGTTTGATAATTCAAAAGGAAAATGGCAAAAAACAGATCAAAATCAATTGGTTTTTGAAAATCTACAATTTGGGAAATATGAACTAGAAATTGAAGCCTACCACGCCAATTATCCAAATATTCGTTCCAAAATTTTAAGAATACCTTTTGTAATTAACCCTCATTTTTATCAAACATTTGTTTTTTGGCTTTTTTTATTTTTAGTTTTACTATTGATTTCAAGCTATGTTATATATAGGATAATAAAACAGCGCAAACAAAGAGAATTGGAAAAGGCCGAACTTTTAGCTAAAGTAAATGAATCGAATCTAAAAAGTCTACAAGGACAAATGAATCCTCATTTTGTTTTTAATTCTTTGAGTACCTTGCAAAATTTAGTAATAAACAAGCATGATAGTGCGGTTTTGGAATATATTTCAGAATTTAGTAAGCTAATGCGTTCTATGTTAGATAATTCTAGAAATGATATTATTTCACTCGTAGATGAAGTAGATTTTTTGAAAAATTATATTGATTTGGAGCACATTAGATATAAAAATAGTTTTGATGTAATATGGACAAATTTACTTGCTGAAGATGATTTTGAAGAAATCTATATACCCACAATGCTTGTACAACCTTTGATAGAGAATGCTATAAAACATGGTGTTTCCAATTTAAATGAAAGAAGAGGTGTTATAGAAATATCCTTACATTTAATTAATGAAAATTTGCTAGAAATAAAAGTGAATGATAATGGAAATAATATAGAGAAAAAAGCTCCAAAAGTTACTTCCACTGCAATAAAAGTAATAAAGGAACGATTGGAATTGTATCAAAAGAATAGCCAAAAAGGCACATTTGAATTGATAATACGTTCCGATGGGGCTTCCTCCATAATTACTATTCCAGTGTAGAATAGATTATTTTTTGAATCGTATCAATAAAAAATAGCTCATTCCAATGATTGAAAGACTACTACAGGTCATCAAAATAGCTGCAATTAATGGAGATAAAATGCCTTGTACCGAAAAATATAGTCCAATTATATTGAAAATAAATGAAAATACAAAACAATAAATAATAACCCGTTGGCTGTGTTTTATCATTTCGAGCAATTCATAGAAATTGGCTAATTTATCTGCACTAAGTATGATATCTGCCGACGGTGTAAAATTATTGTTTTTTTCGGTTAAAGCCACTCCAATATTACTTTGTTTGAGTGCCATTGCATCATTGAGTCCATCCCCAATCATACAGACTTTTGCGCCATTGGCTTGGAGGTTTTTGATATAGGCGAGTTTTTCGTCGGGTTTTTGATTGAAAAATAATTGAGAAGATGCAAAGAATTTTTCTAAAATAGGTCTTTCATCTTCATTATCGCCCGATATAAGTGAAATTGCATATTTGTTTTTTATTTTTTCCAAAAAATCAAAAATCCCATTTCTGTATTTTTTTTCAATTTTAAAAACACCTTTATATTCATGGTCAATCTTGATATAAAGTAATCCATTTTTTCGAGATTCATTTAATCCTAAAAATTCGGCATTTCCAATTTTAACTTCTTTTCCATCAATAGTACCTTCAATTCCTTTTCCAGTATATTCAATAAATTTTTCAACTTTTTGTGTATTGTTTTTAAATTGATAAAAATCTACTACAGCTTTGCATAGCGGATGCTTTGAGTGGTAAAGTAAATTTAAAATATGATTTAACTCTCCATCTGATAATTCTTTGCCTTCAAAAGAAATTTTAGAATCATCGTTTTGTGTCAATGTACCCGTTTTGTCAAAAACAATATGATCAATTTTAACAATATCGGCTATGATATCTACATTTTTTAGATACATATTTTGTGCTGAAAGCATACGTATCAAATGGCCATTGGTAAAACTTTTGGCCAATAAAAGCGCACAAGGACAAGCTATGATCAGCACAGTAGTAAATGCATTCCACATCAAATCATTTCTCCCTTGTGAATACCAATAGCCTCCAGCCGCTCCGCCAATTATTAACACAATAATTGTGAAATATTTGGCAATTATATCTTCGCGAGTTTCTACCAATTGATTGCTTATTTTTAGTTGAAACGGAAATTAAATGTTGTCATAAAATGATTCAAAACATTATTTGATTTAAGGGCATAATTTAGACCTGCTCCATCGGTATAGAAAGAGTTGAATTCCGAAAATTGTGTATTCATAAATGCAAAATCTAGCGCAAATCGCTTGCCTTTATAGCCTATCCCCGCAGTAATAGTTTTAGTAGCAAGATTTGCATTTTCTACTACTACATTGGATTCATATAATGAAGTTCTATAATTGTAACCCAAACGAAGTCGGAAAGACTCATGTGCAAATTCACCCCCCACTTTGATTGTATGTGTACCCTTTAAATAAGTTTTGAAATAATTATTCAACGCATCGCTGTATGTAGGATCTGAATCGAAGTCAAGTCTTGTTGTAGCCATTGAATTAAATTCGTATTCGCCACCAATAAATCCATATTTACCAATTATTGAACTGAGTCCTAAGCCCGCTTTTAAAGGAGAAATCATAATGTATTCAAAGTCTGAAGGAGGTCTGTAACCATAATTATTTGTTGAATTTGTAAAATCAGCTTTGTATTCCAAACCGTAATTTTCGGTCAAATTATAATAAGTAGGTGAGTGGAAAAAACCTGATACTCTAGCAAATTTATTCAATTTTACCAATCCTCCAATTTTTAGATTGACTCCAGCTCCTGTAAATTTTGCGGTTTCGTTAAATCTTTGTGATACAAATGTCCCATAAAATCCATTAGCTTTAGTATTGGATTTGCCTAAATCCTCTTCTCTAAAATAAGTATTAAACTCCATATTCATAATAGGTATTCCCATCGAAACTCCAATATAATATTTATCTTGAATGCTACCTGCCCACGCAAATGACAATTCATTGATTCCTCCTTTGATATCTTTATACCCTGATTGAATTACAGTTCCATTTACATAGTTTTCTACAACACTACCATTTATAGTATGTAAAACCCCGGTTGAATAGGCTGCAAATTCTCTATCTCCAGCAGTATTAATTCCACCACTATTCAATGCTTCTGTTAATAAACGAGCATTATATTCCGAAAAATTATAGTTTCCATTTTCAGCCGCAAAACTAATTCTCCTGTTGAAATTTGCAGTTCTGTTTATTGCAATTGCAAAATTGGATGCGCGTAGTGAAGCCCCGTCTCTACGGTTTGCAATAACTATTCCCAAATTATTTAAAACAAAATTAACTTTTGTATCGTCAAATCGTACTGCGCTTCTAGCGCCATTATTGTATTGTAAGTATTCAGTTCCTGTATTATTTATCTGTATGGAAGGTGTAAAACTCAATTCCGATTTTGAAAACATTCCAATGGTTGCTGGGTTTGTACTCAATGTAGAAATGT
>CAZUUI010000012.1:16004-16964 GCA_964622955.1 uncultured Chitinophagaceae bacterium
GGGCCTACGCTTCCCATTATTCCTCCTGAACCCACAAAACGGGCAGTTCCTTGCAATGTGCTTAATCCAGAAATTGCTCCCACATAATCATATTGTGCTTGTAAAAACAAGGTAGAGCCTAAAAATATTGAAGATATGATTTTTTTCATTTGAATAAAATTGAAGATTTTTAGAAAAGTTTAGAAACGTCCTGTCCTACCTCTGTTGTTGCCATTTGTAGGAGTAGATGCCGGTTGTGAATTGTTGTTTGAACCACCAAATCCACCTTGGTTATTGTTTCCATTATTATTATTTGATGGAAATGATGGAGTCGATGATGGCGAAGAATACCTGTTCGATTCTCTTGAAGAATTTGAAGGTGCCGCTCCAAAACCACCATTGTTAGTTGAAGGTTGTGTTCTAGCAGGAGAAGGTCTATAGGTATCGTCCGATCTGCTAAATCCTCTTGGGGTTTCTCTTCTCGGAGTTTGAGGTCTAGGTCTATAATTGTTATTTCCCCAATTTCCGTTCCAATTGTTCCCCCAATTTCCGCCCCAATTATTCCAACTGTTCCAATTGTTGTTGGGTCTGTAATAATAGCCTACGTTATATGGATTGTAAAAAGAATAAAATGGATCGTAAAATGAATTAAATCCATAGTTTGTATAAGGATTATAAAAATTATTAAAACTGTTAAATCCATAAGGATCATAAAAAGAATTACTCATCCAAGGATCATAAAATGAATTATATCCAAATGTTGCGTAAGGATTATAGAAAGAATAGGGATTTGTATTGATAAAAATTTGACTTTGTGGCGTGTACATTCTTCTCAATCTATTTGAATATCTCAAATCTTGTTGGTTGTATCCATTGTAATCATAGTCGTAATTGTCATAAGGGTCATAATTTGATTCATCTTGATGAACTGGTGCCGATTGTACTATCACTCTTTTTGGCTCGGGTGCATCATATACATCG
>CAZUUI010000013.1:0-16789 GCA_964622955.1 uncultured Chitinophagaceae bacterium
CAGAATTACGTTTAAATTTATTTAATAAATAATCGGTAAACTTGAATTTATTCTCTACATGATAATCGGCAACTTCCTTTAATTCTGTAAAGTATTCTTGATAAAGATCCGTTATATCATCTTGTAATTCTTTATTTTCAATTAAAGATAATTTTCCAGAGGATTTAAACCCCTCATATCTTCCATTATTTACATGAAAATTTATGAATTTGAAAATATAACTTATGTTTTGTTCTGATATTGAGTCTTTTTTTATCTTGAAACCATATTTAGTATTATAAAAATATTCTAATGCCTTTTTTTCATTATAAATATTATCATTTAATTCTTTTAACTCTTTAATATCGTTTGTAAGATCAACTTTTAATGCTATCAAAAACTCTTTAACTTCTTTTTGTTGATGATTATGTTCACTTTTTTCGTGCAACCAGATAGATAAACTTACTGCAAAAACAATAATCAAGACTTCAAACAAAACTTCTTTCAATTTATTTAAAAAACCAGTTTCTTTGTTTTTTAATATTTTAATTGCTTTTTTTATATGATTTACGACCTCTAATTCTGCCATATATAATTGTTTTTTAGATTTTAAACATCTATTTCTATATCAAACTGAACTAAGCTTATAAATTGCTCAATTCTTTCGTTGATTTCATCCATAGTCAACTCTTTGAGTCTTTCTGTTCCAAATTTTTCACAACAAAAACTAGCCATTGCCGAACCATAAATAATAGCTCGCTTCATATTGTCAAATGAAACATCGCCACTTTTGGCTATATAACCCAAAAAGCCACCAGCAAATGTGTCTCCTGCACCTGTTGGATCAAAAACATCTTCTAATGGTAGTGCAGGTGCAAAAAATATTTGTTTTTCGTGAAACAACAATGCGCCGTGCTCTCCTTTTTTGATAATCAAATATTTAGGTCCCATTTCTAAAATCTTGCTAGCTGCTTTTACCAATGAATGCTCGCCCGACAATTGTCGTGCTTCCATATCATTAATTGTCAAAACATCTACTTTTTTTAATACCGCTTTCAAATTATCAAGCGCTACATCCATCCAAAAGTTCATTGTATCAAGAACCACCAACTTGGGTCTAGCTGTCATTTGATCCAATACTTTCATTTGAAGCGAGGGGTCAATATTTCCCAAAAGCACATACTCTGAGTTTTTATACGAATCTGGCAAAATAGGATTAAACTCCAACAACACATTTAAGTCTGTAACCAATGTATCACGACTATTCATATCCATATGGTAACTACCACTCCAGAAAAATGATTTTCCGTCTTGTTTGATTTCAATACCTTCGGTATTTGCACCTCTTTTTTTCAATTCTTCCAATTCTGCCATATCAAAATCACCTCCAATTATCGAAACCATATTTACTGGTTTGTAAAAATAAGATGCCGAATAAGCAATATATGTGGCTGCGCCTCCCACGATTTTATCTGTTTGTCCAAAGGGTGTTTTGATAGCGTCAAACGCCACTGTTCCAACTACGGTAATACTCATATTTTTATTTAATTTTAAGCAAAAATACACTTTTTATCTTTTACGTTAATTTTTTAATAGTATATGGCTGTTATTTAATGCTAAAAATCCACAACAAACAAAGCTTTATTTAAAACACAACTAATATGTTATCAGCTAGTTGTGTAATTTATTAAAAAAAATTTTCTTTTTTTTTCGAAAAAATCATTCAATTATTAAAAAAGTATTATATTTGCACTCGTTTTTATTTAAAAACATTCTTACTTAGCTCAGTTAGTTAGAGTCCCGTATTTACGGGATTAATCAGAGGGGAAAAGTAAGAAAAAGAATAAAAAGTTATTCTTCCTTAGCTCAGTTGGTTAGAGCATCTGACTGTTAATCAGAGGGTCGCTGGTTCAAGTCCAGCAGGGAGAGCTCCTTTAAAATCAAGCCTTGACAATAGTCAGGGCTTTTTTGTTTTATGCAAGTGTTAAGCTTTTTTAGATATAGGCATAAAAAAAGCACCTTTTTAGGGGTGCTAATTAATTTAAGTTTGTCAATTTTTGCCATACTTTGCAATTTTTTGAAATCTTTTGAATTTTCTTTTGGCTTTTAGTAGTTTATTCATTCTCCAATTTACCCTCATCTACATCCACGATTTCAATTTCTACTCTACGGTCGTGGCCACAGCTTATCCCTGTTGGATACAACCCTTTTTTACCTTCGTATAGTAGCCTAGAACTATCTATACCTTTGTCAATTAAATATTCATAGACGGCTTTGGCTCGGGTTTCGGAAAGATTAAATGTTCGAGTTTGCTTATCGTATCCATCTTGACTTCTATCTTTGATGCCCATTAGACACACGTGTCCATTTATCTTAATTTTATATTTCGAATATTTTTTGATATAAAAAGTTAGCGAATCCAACGAAGGATATGATTGTGGCCGAAATCGATGCATCCGTCCAAAAAACAAAATATCTTTGAAAATAATAATATCGCCTACTTTTTGGCTATCGGTAATCACACCCAAACTTTTTTGTTTGTATAGCTCCCAAGATTTCTGAAGCAAAGAGTCAACAGAAGGTGTGTTTTTTTCTTTATATCTTTTGTAATAGATCTCTAAATCTACTCTTCGGTTTTCTTTTCTTTGAATGGCGGTGTCTTTTGTCTTTCCAACCAATGCTATACTACCCATTCCTTTATAATATAATTTTTTACTCAAGATTTGATTTTTAATCAATTCATCAAAAACCTTTTTGGCTCTATTCGTCGATAGCTTTAAATTATATTCTTGGCTAGCTCTATCGTCGCAATATCCATATATTTCTATTTTAATAATCGTATCACAAGATTTAATAAAAAGGATTGTTTCGTTCCAATCTTTTGATTGAGTATTAAAACTATCGGTATCGAAGAAAACGCTAACACGTTTAAATTCTTGTGAATAGCATTTTGAGTAATAAAAAATTGATAAAAACAAAATAAGTTTTAGTTTCATTTAAAATGGCTATGAACCCTTAACTTTCTTTTTGTAAAATTATTTTATTCTATCAAAACTATTTTTTCAACAATCTTTTTTTGGGTTGAACTAATTTGAAGAAAATATATACCCGAAGAGGTGTTTGGAGTTTTAAATGTTGTAATAAAATTTATTGGTGAATTTTCATATTTGTTTTCCATTACTTTGTTTCCCATTAAGTCATATAACGTTATGTATATCGTTTCTTCTTGTTCATTTGATATTTCTACAAATAAACTTTGATCCTTTGAAATCATTTTTGGATAAACTTTTGCTTCCAAAATATTTTTTGTTTTTTTTGATTTAGCAAAAACAATGGGACTATACTCATATTTTAGATCATTATCTATTTGTTTGATTCTATAATATAAATTTGAATTATTAGTTATTCTGTGGAAAAAATCATATTGCTTTTTTTCATAAGAATTTCCTGCAGCGTTAATTGATTCTCCCACTTTATTAAAATCTATTGCATTATTACTAAATTCTACTTCAAATTCTCTTGTGTTTTTTTCAGAGAATGTTTCCCAGCTCAACAAATTGCCATTTTCTTTTGTATCAATTTTAATTTCACCCCAAGTTACAGGCAATGAAGACGCAGCTACTTTCACCCATAAATAAAAATACACGGTATTTGACATTTGTGTACCCGTATTTGTAGTAGTATGAAAATTTAAAATCGGTAGCCAATGAAATGCGTTTGGATCTCCGCAAGGATGATATATTGTTGCATTTAATCCTGTTGTTGCCGTTGTATTACAATTTGTTGAATTTGTATTCAATAGATTGGCTCCAGTTCCTGACCAACTAAGATTATAAGATTTATCCGATACGCCTCTACTTATCGTTCTAAAGGTTTTTACTCTACTTATTACAGTGTCATTTGTTGTACTTGCATCGATTTGACCATTTGATGTTTGAATACGAACTTGATTCATCTTTGTAAATAATGCTAGGGTAGAAGAATTCAAAATTCCTCTTGTCGTTTGATTTAGACTTGATGTCTGAGGTAAATTTGTGGCACTAGAGGATCCTTGATCTGTAGCTACTAAAATCCATCCCCCACTTTCAATATAGGTATCAAACGTGGTTCCTGAAATATTAAAATAGTATGTTCCTGATGTGGTTACAGAATTGGCGGAAGACAAACTTGTAAAAGGATTTGAAGAGGTTCCTTGTTGACTATATAAATCTTTCGCAAACAAACACACTACTATAATAATAGTCTTTTTCAAGACTTTGAATAACTTGTTAAAAATCATTTCTTTTTCCCTATTTTACTTTCGCAAATCAAACGATATGCCAAAAACATTTTTTTAAATAAAAAAAATTATGAACGGTAAAAAATTAACGAGAATTTGGTAATTTTGTTGAATAAAATGTTATGTAAGTTTAGTTTGACAAAATATCTTTATAAATCTACATATTCTTCACCAATTTTTTCAAAATGCTCAATCTATTTTCGGTTCTTGGGGGTTCGTAGTCAAATTTTCGTTCATTACAACTCGAGAGTTCACAACTTCGACACGTATTGTTGACCGTAATCGTTTGTATCGATTTGTCATAGAGCCACGAAATATTTTTTTTCAATTTTTCGTTTACCAATAGTCCTATTGTCACACTTGAAAAACCTGGGCTGATAAAATCATCGTGTTGTGCTGCCGATAGGCACAGGTAGCTATTCTCTGTTTGATGATAAGCCGATATTTGAGCCATAAAATCTAAAGATTCGTTTTTGGCTACCGCTTTTATACTTCGTATACTGATCCATCGCTGACAATGTGAAGCGTCGTCAATACTTGCGTGTGGCTGATGCAACCTCGAAAGATGAATTTCTTTAGATATCCGAAAGTTTATGGCGTCTTTCGAATTGAGTCGAATAAAAAAGAGGTCGTTCAGTCCAAATATACCACTTAATAAATTGGTCATCCGTTGAAGCAACGTTTCGGCACTTACTCCATAGTCCTTCATCCAAACACTTAGCTGTTTTGGGTTCCAATTTTTGGATTCCATCCATTGCTTCAAATCTTTTGAAAAAATATCTTGATCCATAATCAAGGCTGCGGCAAAATAGGATGCTCTAAAATTATTGAGCAATAATTCAAAGTTGTTATATTCTAAAGTACTTGTAAAAAAAGGACGCTCTTCTAATTGTAAGTATTGAAATGCAAACTCTCTGGCCAATAAAAACTTTTTTTGTGCCAGGCTTAATTTTGAATTGATATAGAGTATGTTTTTCTTTTTGGAGTAATAGGAGCGAACTTTTTGCAGTTCTTCTTGTTTCATAAAAGCTTGTTCGTCTACTTTTATATTCCAATTTTGATGCAATTTTTCTTTAAAATCCTCTAAAGACAAGAAATGTTTGGCATCGGCAAAATGTGATTTTCGTGCTTCTTGTGCTTTGCGTTCAAGGGTATAAAAATAATTTTCGTGCAAATCTTGAAAAGAACGCAACGCCGAAATATAGACGTTTTCCTGTGTTAAATGATAATTTTGAGCTATTTTGAGAATCGTGCTGATAAAAGCGGTAACCTTATCCGGCGAAAAAGAAAGCAATTCAAACAGTTTCAAGGGATCTAAACCAAAATCGGCGATAGGAAAGGACTTAAACGTATCCGAGGTGAAGATATCCAATATCGGTTGAATTTTTTTATTCCCATTTTTAGACACCAAATCATCATACTCTATCTGTAGCGAACGAGCCAAAGAGGCTATTTTTGCTGGAGTAGGATATTTTTTCCCTTTTTCTATTTCATTAAGATAAGATACGGAAATATCTGACTTGTCCGACAACTGTTGAAGGCTAAACTGTGCTATATTTCTATAATAGCGCAATTTAAAACCAAAAATCAACCGCAATATATCTTGTTCTAGAATCATAAACACAAAGATACTGTTATTTTAATTTATTTTTATTTTATAAATTTTAACTTGACTTTATTTAATTGATATGCAATTTGTTATAATCAAAATTAAATTAAAAACTAAAAAATATTAGCGAAATATTCGCTAATAGAAAAATTTGTTATATCTTTGCAGAACAAAAAATGTGTTTTTTATGAATCAAACAGCTCAATATTCAAATATTCTCACCCCTGAAGCACTTGCTTTTCTAGAAGCGTTACATATTCAATTTAATGCGAAAAGAAAAGAATTGTTGCATCTTAGAATCGTTCGCCAAAACGAAATTGACAAAGGGATTTTTCCCGATTTTCTTCCCAATACAGCATCGATACGAAATAGTGACTGGACAGCAGCGCCTATTCCTTTGGACATTCAAGATAGACGTATAGAAATTACAGGCCCTGTGGATGCAAAAATGATTATTAATGCTTTGAATTCTGGCGCCAACGTCTTTATGGCGGATTTTGAAGATGCCAATTCGCCTACATTTGACAATTGTATGCAAGGACAACAAAATCTCAATAAGGCTATACTTGGCACATTGGAGTTTCAAGCCGAAAATGGCAAACAGTATCGTCAAGATCCATTGTCAAAAACAGTTTTAATGGTTAGACCAAGGGGGTGGCATCTTCAAGAATCACACCTATCGTTTGAAAATGAACCCGCTAGCGGTTCTTTGGTTGATTTTGGGTTGTTTTTCTTTCACAATGCGCAATCTTTATTAGCGAAAAATACGCAACCTTATTTTTATCTACCCAAACTAGAAAGTCATCTCGAAGCTAGATTGTGGAACGACGTGTTTGTGTTTGCTCAAGATTATTTAAAAATTCCTCAAGGAACTATCAAGGCCACGGTTTTGATCGAAACCATTTTAGCAACCTTTGAGGTACACGAAATTATTTATGAATTGAGAGACCATATGGCGGGACTTAACTGTGGGCGATGGGATTATATTTTTTCTTATATCAAAAAATTTGCAAAACATCCTGAGTTTATCCTTCCCGATAGAGCCGAAGTAACAATGGCTTCGCCTTTTATGGATGCCTATTCGCGCTTTGTAATCCAAACGTGTCACCGACGAGGCGTGCACGCTATGGGAGGGATGTCGGCCTTTATTCCTATCAAAAATGATGAAGAAGCCAACGCCAAAGTATTCGAAAAAGTATATGCCGACAAACTTCGCGAAGTACAAAATGGACACGACGGCACTTGGGTGGCTCATCCCGGCTTGATTCCTATTGCCAAAAAAGTGTTTGATGAAAATATGCCCACTCCTCACCAATACGAAAAGAGGAGAGAGGAGGATGTTTTTGAAGCAAAAGACTTTTTGGAGTGTCCGCAGGGAAATAAAACCGAAAAAGGATTGAGACAAAATATTCAAGTAGGAATATTGTATATAGAAAGCTGGTTGCGTGGCGTTGGAGCCGCAGCAATACACAATCTTATGGAAGATGCCGCTACTGCCGAAATTTCGCGCATTCAAGTATGGCAGTGGATTCGTTTTTCGGTAGTAGTAGACAAAGATAGGATAGTGACACAAGAATTGGTGCGTGAATTGATCGAAGAAGAAATGGTGGCAATCAAAGAATATGTAGGCGATTCTAGATATGCCACAGGGCGTTTTGATGAAGCAAAATCCTTGTTTCAAGAGCTTGTCTTCAATGCGAGTTGTCCTGAGTTTTTGACACTACAAGCCTATCAAATATTAGAAAAATAAACATAATTAAATCATCAATAAAAATCAATTTTATGAACAAAGAACAACGAATCGAAACATTAAAAAAAGATTGGGCAACAAGCGAAAAATGGGCAGGGGTCAAAAGACCTTACACCGCCGAAGAAGTCGTACAAATTAGTGGTGCCACCAAAATAGAATATTCATTGGCACAACAAGGCGCCGAAAAATTGTGGAGTCTTCTTCATAATGAAGATTGGGTGGCTGGACTGGGCGCGCTTACAGGCAATCAAGCAATACAAGAGGTAACCGCTGGAATGAAAGCCATCTACCTTTCGGGCTGGCAAGTAGCAGGCGATGCCAACCTTAGCGGGGAAATGTACCCCGATCAATCCCTTTATCCTGCCAACTCCGTTCCTTCTGTTGTCAAAAAAATCAACAACGCTCTTTTGAGACGAGAACAAATAGAGTGGATGGAAGGCAATTTGACTACAGACTGGATGGTGCCAATTGTTGCCGATGCGGAAGCAGGATTTGGTGGCAATCTCAATGCTTTTGAATTGATGAAGCAAATGATCGAAGCGGGTGCGTCGGCGGTGCACTGGGAAGACCAGCTAGCGAGTGCCAAAAAATGTGGACATTTGGGAGGCAAGGTGCTCGTTCCTACACAGGAAGCTATCAACAAACTCGTTGCAGCTCGATTGGCAGCAGACGTAATGGGTACGTCAACATTGGTAATAGCTCGTACCGATGCCGAAGCAGCAAATTTGATAACCTCTGACATCGATGAGCGCGACCACAAGTTTTTGACGGGAGAGCGTACACCAGAAGGATACTATTATGTAAAAAATGGCTTGGAACAAGGAATAGACCGAGGACTTAGTTATGCGCCTTATGCCGATCTAATTTGGATGGAAACAGGCAATCCGGACTTGGGAATGGCAAGAGAATTTGCGCAAGGAATCCACGCGAAATATCCTGGAAAAATGCTCGCCTATAATTGTTCTCCATCGTTTAATTGGGCAAAATTTATGGACGAAAAACAAATGTTGAGTTTTAGAGAAGATTTGGCGGCAATGGGATACAAGTTTCAGTTTATAACTTTGGCGGGATTTCACGCATTAAACACCTCAATGTTTGAATTGTCAAAAGCCTATGTAGATAGAGGAATGGCAGGATTTTCGGAACTTCAGCAACGCGAGTTTGCATTAGAACCCTTAGGTTTCAAAGCCATAAAGCACCAATCTTTTGTAGGTACCAGCTATTTTGACACGGTACAAAATGTCGTTCAGCAAGGAAAATCTTCAACGATTGCCCTCAAAAACTCTACCGAAGCAGAGCAATTTCACTAAAAACTAACTTTTTTACATTTTTATAAAAAAGTCGAGGTTGTTATAATCTCGGCTTTTTACTATTATGAACAAATTTTTTGGGATAGTTCTATTTTATTTTTAAATTTTTAACTTTTAAAGTCAAAAAACTATACTACTTTCGCTTAAACTTTTAAATTAATAATCATGAAAAAATTACTTTCTATTCTTGCACTTTGTGCTATTATGTTTTCGGTAAATGCTCAAGGAAGCGCTGCTTCTCAAGCAAAAACTAAAAAAGACGGTACGCCTGATATGCGTTATAAAGCAAACAAAGACGTAAAACCAGCTGCTGCTGCAAACGTTAAATTGAAAAAAGATGGTACGCCAGACAAAAGATTTAAAGCAAATAAAAAATAAAAATTTTTGTTTTGTTTCAAAAACAGAAAAAGCGCCTAGAACTAGGCGCTTTTTTTATTGCTGTAAATGATTTTATTGTTTTTGTTAGACCGTCTATTCTTTTACTTCTCCGTAAACCTTTATCATCATAGTTTCTTTCTCAGGGTCATTTGAATAAATGGTAATCATTTTTGTAAAAGGTCCTACTTTATCCGTATCATATTTTACACTTATAGTAGCCGAACGTTTTGATGCTATTGGTTCTCTAGGACATGTAGGTACTGTACAACCACAAGAGCCTGTACAATTTGATATTACCAAAGGGTTTTTTCCCAAATTTGTAACCGTTATGCTTCTCTCGCCATCGCTTCCTTTTTGCATCACCCCAAAATCTATCTCCTCGCTACTCAAGCTAATCTTTGCCTCTTCTTGTCCAAATGCCAACATGGTAGTCATTAACAAGATTAAAAAAATTGTAGTTTTTTTCATTTTATTTTATTTACATGTTTTATATAACAAAAACTATGCAAAAACATAGTTTTTTGTATAAAACAAAAAAAGATAAGATTTTTTAATATATCTTATCTTTTTTTGAGTTAATATTTTATAAAACGCTTTTAACTGCTTCGGCCGCTTCTTTTAATAATATCGCCCCTTTTACTTTCAATCCACTTTCATCAATAATTCTCTTTCCTTCTTCGGCATTCGTTCCCTGTAGTCTTACTATTATGTCTACTGGAATTTCTCCAATTGATTTATAAGCGTCTACAATTCCCTGAGCCACTCTATCACATCTTACAATTCCTCCAAAAATATTTACTAAAATTGCTTTTACATTAGGGTCTTTTAGAATAATTCTAAATGCTTTTTCTACTCTCTCTGCATTTGCGGTTCCTCCTACATCAAGGAAATTTGCTGGCTCACCACCACTCAATTTGATAATATCCATAGTAGCCATTGCCAATCCAGCTCCATTAACCATACAGCCAACGTTTCCATCCAATTTCAC
This sequence comes from uncultured Chitinophagaceae bacterium, assembly GCA_964622955.1. GTDB lineage: Bacteria > Bacteroidota > Bacteroidia > Chitinophagales > JADJOU01 > CHPMRC01. The sequence goes on from CAZUUI010000013.1 coordinate 10,294, forward strand.
ATAGTTCAAATCATAGCTATGAGCTTCAACCTCCATTGGGTCTTTTTCTCTTTTATCTTCCATTTCTGCCAATGCCGGTTGTCTGTACAATGCATTATCATCTATTGAGATTTTTCCATCTACCGCAATTATTTTATCATCCGATGTTTTCAAGCAAGGGTTGATTTCTACAAGCGAACAATCGCCTCCTACATACGCATTATAAACTTTAGCCACAAAAGAGACCATTTCTTTAAACGCTTGTCCTTCCAATCCTAGATTGAAAGCAATTTTTCTACACTGAAATGCTTGCAAGCCCAATAATGGATCTACATATTCTTTATGAACTTTTTCTGGAGTGTGTTCTGCTACTTCTTCTATTTCCATTCCACCTTCTGTAGAATAGATTATTACATTTTTCTTTGTAGTTCTATCCATTAGAACAGATAGATAAAACTCTTTTATTTTTGATTGCTCGCCATAATATACGTCTTCTGCAATTAAGATTCTATTTACAATCTTTCCTTGAGCCGATGTTTGGGGTGTAATCAAGGTCATTCCCAAAATTTCTGAAGCTTTTTGTTTTAATTCATCTACATTTTTGGCAAGTTTTACTCCACCGCCTTTTCCTCTTCCTCCTGCGTGTACTTGTGCTTTTACCACATACCAAGAAGTTCCTGTTTGTGCCGTTAAGTCCGAAGCCGCTTTTACAGCATCTTCTACACTTTCTACAGCAATCCCTCTCTGAATAGCTGCTCCATACTTATTAAGCAATTCTTTTGCTTGATGTTCATGTAAATTCATTGTATAAAATTTTTTGTTGTATTTTTGACGATATTTTAATTGGATGCGAAAATAAATTTTTTTTTTGATACTTGAGTAAAAATGTTGGAAAAAGACACATTAATTTTTGGTAAAAACATTAAAAAAAGCTACGAAGACCTTTGTGTGCTTGATGTAGAGGCTATTTCAATCAAAAAAAATAAAGTTACATCTTTGACAGGACCATCCGGGGCAGGAAAAAGCACTTTGCTACATATTTTAGGCACTTTGCTTAAGCCCACAACGGGTCATATATATATAGAACAATCTGAAATTTCTTCTTTAAGCGAAAAAGAGCTCTCTTTTTTTAGAAATCAAAAACTGGGTTTTATTTTTCAATTTCACAATCTTTTGCCAGAATTTTCGGCATTTGAAAATATTGTTTTGCCCGCTATGATTGCCGGAACTCAAAAAGATATTTATACAAAACGCGCTCACGAACTTTTGGCACTTATGAATCTTTCGGGAAGAGCTACGCATAAGCCTTCGGAACTTAGCGGTGGCGAACAACAACGCATAGCAATTGCTAGAGCATTGATTAATGACCCACAATTAATTTTTGCTGACGAACCAACTGGAAATTTAGATACCAAAAACGCCCTTGATCTCCATCAACTTTTTGTTAAATTGAGTCAAGAGCTTGGACACACATTTTTGATTGTTACCCATAATAATGAATTGGCAACAATGAGCGACATTATTATTAAAATGAAAGATGGAAAAATAGTTAATTAAAATAGTTTGTTATGATTTCTTTAAATTCTTATCTCGTTTTTAATGGTGAATGCCGTCAAGCTTTTGATTTTTACAAAACTGTTTTCAAATCAGAATTTGAACAAATAGCTACTTTTGGAGAAATGCACCAAGAGGGTGGAGATCCAATACAGGACGCGGATAAAGATAAAATTATGCACGTAGTATTGCCTATAAAAGACAACTTTATAATGATGGGAAGCGATACTCACGAAAACTCGGGCAATGTAACGATGGGAAATAATATTTCTTTATCTATTAATTGTGATACAAAAGAAGAAGCAACTTATTTCTACAACGAGCTTTCAAAAAACGGAAAACAAACGATGCCAATAGCTGATACCTTCTGGGGTGCTTATTTTGGAATGCTTACCGATGCTTTTGGAATTAACTGGATGATTAATTTTGATTATTAAAAATTATTTTTGATTGAATACAGCCGAATTTAAAAAGATTCTTAATTGTTCTTGTTCAAAAAACGATTTGGCAGAAATCGATTTTGATTATATTTCTATTGATAGCCGCACGTTGATTTTAGCTGAAAAGACTGTTTTTTTTGCATTTGACGGCAGTAGAAAAAAAGGTTATCAATTTATATCCGAATTAATAGAAAAAGGTGTTCGATTTTTTGTTGTAAACGAAAAATACAAAGAAGAAACCGAATCTTTAAACGCATCATTTTTTTATGTAAAAGAGGTTTTGGATGCGTTGCAAAACATCGCAAAATATAAACGACAACTTTTTGAAAGCCCAGTAATAGGAATTACGGGAAGCAATGGAAAAACTATTGTAAAAGAATGGCTTTTTCAATTGCTAAAAGATGATTACAAAATTGTAAAAAGTCCAAAAAGCTTTAACTCACAAATTGGCGTTCCCCTTTCTCTTTGGAATTTAAGCAACGAGTATAATCTTGCTTTGATTGAAGTAGGAATTTCCAAAAAAGGAGAAATGAAAAAACTCGAACGAATTGTTTCTCCCGAAATTGGAATTTTAACTTCTTTTGGAAATGCACATAACGAAGGTTTTGAAAATAAAGTAGAAAAACTTCGTGAAAAACTTTTGCTTTTCAAACATTCAAAAAAAATCATTTATTCTATTAATGATGAATTTCTTTATGAAAATGTGCCTTCTATTTTAAATGAAATAAATCCATCTGCCGAAATTATAACTTGGGGAAACAAAAAAGATGCGAAAATTAACATTTTTTATAATTTTTATGAACTAGTTGTGTGCTACAACAATAGTAAAAGGGTGTTAAAAATTCCTTTTTTGGATGATGCTTCTGTTGAGAATATTTCTACCTGTTTTGCTTTGTTTACAACTATTTCGGGCGATTTTGACAAACTACAAAATCGCATAAAAACACTTCAAAAACTTGAAATGCGCCTGGAAGAAATAGATGGATTCCAAAACAACAAAATTATTAACGATTCTTACACATCTGATATCGATTCGCTTCAAGTTGCCCTTCAATTTCTGGGTCAACAAGGACAAAATCGATCAAAAATTTTAATTTTGTCAGAAATTTATGAAAACGAATTTATTAAAAATTCAATTTTTGAAAAAATTTCGATATTATTAAATTCAATAGATATTGAAGAAATTGTCTTTATCGGTGGAAAATATATTGAAAATCAAGGGTTTTTTAATTGTTTAAAATCTAAACTTTCCTATTATACAGACACTGAAGATTTTATAACTAATTATATGCACCACAGTATAAAAAACAGCATAATAATGCTAAAAGGTGCTAGAAAATTTGAATTTGAAAAAATACTTTCTTTATATCAAGATCAAACTCACGAAACAGTCTTGGAGATAAATCTTAGTGCTGTGAAAAAAAACCTCAATGTTTTTGCATCTCACATTAATCCTTCTACCAAAATAATGATAATGCTTAAAGCCTTTGGGTATGGTATGGGTAGCAAAGAGCTGGCAAAAGTATTAGAATACCAAAAAGCCGACTATTTTGCTGTAGCATATATTGATGAAGGAATAGCGCTTAGAAAACAAGGAATCAAAACGCCCATAATGGTAATGAACTGCGAATGGAGCGCTTCCAATAAGTTGGTAGAATATGACCTAGAGCCCGAAATTTACAGCTTAGAATCATTAGATAAATTTATTCATTATTCATCATTTTTTTCGCTATCAAATCAGAAAAAATTATCTATTCATTTAAAAATAGATACTGGAATGAATCGATTGGGTTTTAAAGAGTTAGATGTTGATACTTTGCTTTTAACTTTAAACAAAAACAAACACCTTTATGTAAAATCGGTAATGAGCCATCTTTCGGCAAGTGATGATAAAAATTTAGATTATTTTACCCATAAACAAGCTTTGCTATTTGGTGCTATTTGTGACAAAATTGCTTCTGCACTACAATATAAATTTGTAAAACATTTATTAAATACCGAAGGAATTGTTCGATTTCCAGAATATCAGTTTGATATGGTTCGCTTAGGAATTGGATTATTTGGCATTGATGTATCGGGGACACTTGAAAATCAACTTCAATTTCCAGTTTGCCTAAAAACCAAGGTAGCACAAATAAAAAAAGTAACAAAAGACGAGTTTATTGGTTATTCTCTCAAGGGAAAAATTGAACGAGACTCGGAAATAGCCATTATAAATATTGGCTACGCCGATGGGTTTTTTAGAAAATTTGGTAATGGCAATGCGTTTGTCAAAATTAATGATTGTCTATATCCTACTATTGGCAACATCTGTATGGATATGTGTATGGTGCTGCTTGGGAAAAACCACAATGTTGTTGCCGGTGATTCTGCCAATTTGATTTATGATTTAAAATCAATACAACTACTTTCCAATGCCGCAGAAACGATCCCTTATGAAATTCTTACAAGCATTAGTTCACGCGTTAAGAGAAAATATTTTGAAGAATAATTTATTCTAAAAAAAGAAAAAACCTTATTTTAGTACCCAAATTAGAAAAATAAATCATAATGATAACAATTGAAGCAATAGACTTAAATAAAAAAAGTGATAAAAAACGTTTTGTTGACTTTGATTTTGATATTTACAAAGACTATCCTCTTTGGGTGGCGCCACTCAGAATGGATATAAACGAACGTTTAAACACAAAAAAACATCCATTTTATCAAAATGCCGAAATTCAATGTTTTGTAGCCATTAAAAACAACAAAATACAAGGAAGAATAGCCGCTATAGACAACATGAGCTATAATGAATTTCATAGTAGCAATGTTGGGTTTTTTGGGTTTTTTGAATGTATCAATGACCAAGAAGTTGCCAATGCTCTTTTTGACAAAGTTACAGAATGGCATCAATCACAGCAAAACAATATTCTCCACGGCCCTGTAAACCCGTCAACTAACTACGAATCGGGTTTATTGATTGATGGCTTTGATGATGCACCCAAAATTATGATGTCGTATAATCCTCCTTATTATCAAACATTAATGGAGAACTATGGACTTCAAGTATCAATGAAAATGTATGCATATAAAGTTGAGGACCACAATGTTTTATCCAATGAAAAATTGTTGCGAGTAAAAGATATTGCACTTCAAAGAAGCAACACAAAACTTAGGCTTGTAAACAAAAACAAGTTGAACGTAGAAATAGAACATATAAAAAAAATATACAACAAGGCGTGGGAAAACAATTGGGGATTTGTGCCAATGAGCGATCCTGAGCTAAACCTTATGGCAAATGAGCTTAAATTAATTTTAGATACTCGTTTTGCCCCAATGATAGAAAATGAAAAAGGGGAAGTTGTGGCTTTTGCTCTCGCGCTTAGAGATATTAATTTTATTACAAAAGACTTTAAAGGCTCTTTGTTTCCCTTCAATTTTTTGAAGCTTTTATTTGGACAGAAAAAAATCAAATGGATTCGTGTGTTGCTCTTGGGAATTTTGCCTGAATATCGCGGAAAAGGACTGGATGCAGTTATGTATTATGAAATGATTAAAAATGGAATGAAACAAGGCATTAATTTTGCTGAAGCTAGCTGGATTCTTGAAAGCAATCCTGATATGCAAAAAGGAATGAAAGTTGTAAACGGTGAAATCTATAAAACGTATGCTATTTTTGAAAAACAAATTCTTTAAATATGCGCAATTTGTTCTTTGGTTTTCTTTTTATTTGCAATGTTGTTTTTGGACAATCTAATGACAGCTCAATCGTTGTAAAAACAAGTGAAAACATTTCTAAGCTTTCTAAAAAAGACAGCATAAAAAAAACGGATACAACGGTTAAAACCTCTAAATCAAAAACTCCAATTTTTGAAGGAATAATTACGTATCAAAAACGGATACTAAATCCAAATCCCATTTTAATTTCGGATGACGAGTTTTATCAAACCGTGGAGAATAAAGGTGTTTCAAAAATTTTGTTTTATATAAAAGGAAATCGTTACAAGATAGTTAGCACCGAAACGATATCAACTTTTGATCCTCAAGGCTATAGAGTATGTATAAAAGATCTTATCAAAGATAAAGATACTTTTTATTGCTTACCAGCAAATTTACCCGAAGATAAAACTCAAAAAATTGAGCTTTCGAGCCAAAAAGCAGTTATATTAGAAAAAAATTGTTCCTCGCTTTTGGTAAAAAGTCCTTTTGCTACACGTACCATTTTTTACAACAACGAAACATTAAAAGTAAATACTAGCTTTTGGCAGAATCATTATAAAGACGATTGGGGACCAATTATTCAACGGGCAAATGCTTTGCCATTAAAAATTATTACAAAGTCTTCTTTTGGAAACGAGGAGTGGGAAGCGATTAAAATTGAAGCGAAAACGTTGTCGGCAATGGATTTTGAGTTTTAAAATTTTTCTATTTTTTTCAAAATCTTATTGCCACAATTTATAATTCCCGGTGAAGGATTTTGTTCAATATTCATTTCTACAAGTGTTTTGAGCTCCTCTTTTATTTCGGGGTATTTTGTATAA
>CAZUUI010000014.1:0-6560 GCA_964622955.1 uncultured Chitinophagaceae bacterium
AATCGAGTTCATAATAGTGCAGAAGCTATTAATTGTATAGATCAATCATTGCATTATATAGAAAATATATCTATTGATTTGATGTTTAATTTACCCAATCAAACCTTATCGTCTTGGGAAAAAAATCTGTTGAAAGCCATTTCGCTTAATCCAAAACATATTTCCTGTTATAACTTGACGATTGAAGAAAAAACGAAGCTACAACGATTGATAAAAGAACAGAAAATAGAAAAACCCTGTGAAGATGAAAGTGTCATTCAGTTTGAAAAAACAATAGAAATGCTAAGTGCAAGTGGTTTTGAACAATATGAAATATCCAATTATGCTCAAAATGGTTTTGAATCTCGCCACAACACCAATTATTGGTTTGGAGCTAAATATTTGGGGGTCCATCGGCGCATAGTTTTGATGGTAAAAATCGCCGCTGGAATATAAGCAATTTGAACCAATACCTCAAAAACTGTCCTTCGCTCCCCTATTCCGAAACTGAAAATTTATCTATTGAAAATCAATATAATGAATTTGTTTTGACTCGTTTAAGAACCAAGTGGGGCATTCCTTTTGAAGAAATTGAGCATAAATTTGGAGCATTTTATGCCAAACATTTAGTAGCACAGATTCAAAACCTTGAAGAAGAAAAGCTTATTTTTATTGATAATAAGCATATTATACTTACGCCAAAAGGTAAACTTTACGCAGATACTATTAGCAGTCAATTGATGAGTGTACAATAATTTAATCGACTGCCAAAATTAAATGATGTAATTTTGCATTCATTATATATAAATAAATGCCGAAAAAAAAAGAAAATACAGAATCAAAGATTCTGAAACTATTCGCAGGAAACACGAATAAAACGTTCTCATTTGATACTTTACTACATTTTTTACCTAAGAAAACGAGGAAAGAAAAACTATTTCACGCCTTAGATATATTAAAAAGACAAGGAAAAATTATAGAAGTTGATCGTTTTCAGTTTCAATTATTGGAGCAAAGCGAGTGGAAAGTAAAAGATATTGATGTGCAAGTAGAAAATGCCCCAGAAGTGAAAAAGAAAAAAGAAATTAAAAAAGAAGATTTAAAGCCTAAATCCAAATTTATTCCCCAATCCAATGCAAAATACCATTTTGAAGCGAAAATAGATATTTCTAGCAATGGTGCCGTTTTTGCAATTGTAGACGGAATGGACAAAGATGCTATTTTTAGACAAAAAGATGGACTGAAAGTTTTTAACGGAGACCGAGTAATTGTAGAAGTACTTCCAGTAAAAGAAGGTAAAAGACCCGAAGCAAGTCTTATTAGAGTACTTGAACGCAATGTAGAAAGTATCATAGGTAAAGTGCATCAGACAGAGCGCGATACCTTTGTAGACCCACTTTCAAGAAAAGTAAAAAATCATTTTTATATCAATTATAAACATACAAAAGGTGCTAAAAATGGTGATTTTGTAGTGGTAGAGTTTTTGGAATGGAATGAGGGTGAAAAAAATCCAAGAGGCAAGGTGGTAGAAGTTCTCAATAATGTTTCTAAAAATAATATTGAAATGAAATCCATTTTGCTTGAAAAAGGATTTCAACAAGAATTTGATGAATCGGTTTTGGAGGAATTAAAAGCTGTAAATCCAAAAATTGAAAAAAGCGAACTATCGTATCGAGAAGATTTTCGTAAAACGTTGACTTTTACAATAGATCCAGTAGATGCGAAAGATTTTGACGATGCCATTTCATACAAAAAAATTGACGAGAATCATTTTGAATTAGGGGTTCATATCGCCGATGTAAGCCATTATGTAAAACCCAATACATTAATTGATGATGAAGCATACAAGCGTGCAACTTCTGTTTATTTACCTGATAGAGTGGCGCCTATGTTGCCCGAAATGCTTTCAAACAACCTTTGTTCACTCAATCCAAACGTTGAACGATATGCCTTTGCAGTAATTTATGACGTGGATGCCAAAGGAAAAATTCTCAATGAACGAATTAGCAAAACGATTATCAAATCGGATAGACGCTATACCTATGAAGAAGCACAAGACATTATAGAAACAAAAAAAGGTGATTTTGCAGAAGAAATTTTGTTTTTGGATAAAATATCAAAAATCTGGCGTGTAGAACGATACAAAAAAGGCGCTATTAGCTTTGTAAGTCCCGAAGTACGTTTTAGATTGGATGAAAATGGAGTACCTATTGAAGTCTATGAGAAAGTTCAAAAAGATAGTAATTTGCTGATTGAGGATTTTATGCTAAAAGCCAATGTAAGTGTAGCGAAATTTTTGAGCAATCACGTAAAAGATAAGAAAATAAGAGCTTCGGTTTATCGAAATCACGATTTGCCTAGCCTGGAAAAATTAGAGCAATTTAGGGAAACTGCATTTAGGCTTGGGCAACATAAAATGCCTATTTTGGAAGATGCGGATAAAGCGTCCATTATTCTAAATAATTTTTTGGAAGAAATTAAAAATACACCTGAAGCCGCTATCCTCAATCAATTGGCGATTCGTAGTATGGCAAAAGCCTACTATGGAACCGAAAATATTGGACATTATGGATTGGCGTATGAGTTTTATACCCATTTCACCTCCCCTATTCGTCGTTATCCCGATTTATTAGTACATCGATTGCTCGAAAGTGTATTGTATGGCACCAAAACAGACTATCCAAGAGATTTATTGGAAATGAAATGCCAACATTGCAGTCAGCAAGAAAAATTTGCGACTGAATGTGAACGTGAAGGAATTAAATACAAACAAGTAGAGTATTTGTCTACTAAAATAGGTGAAGAATTTACAGGAATTATCAGCGGTGCTATACAAGCAGGATTTTGGGTAGAATTGAGTGATAACAAATGCGAAGGATTTGTAGAAATTCAAAAAAACTATAGAGAGCCATTTGAATTTGATGCACAAAAAATAGGATTGGTTTCAAGAAATGGAAAAAATTCTTATTTCTATGGCGATGAAGTACGTATCATTGTCCAAAAAGTAAATTTAGAAGAAAAGAAGATATGGTTTAAGTTGGCGGATGTTTAGTTTTAAGAATAAAAAAAGCCCATTTTAAACAAAATGGGCTTTTTTATGCTTATTTCAATTGATTTTTTAACTCTTTTCGTTCTTTTTTCTCTGCCTTACGCATTTGTTTGAATTTTTCCATTTGCTCTGGCGTCAATACTTTTTCCATTTCGGCACGCATTGCTTCTCTTTGTGCTTTATTTTCTTCACGCATTTTGGCTTTCATTTCTTGTCTTTTTACTTTGTTTGCCTCTCGGTTTTTCTCCATCAAGGCTTTCATTTTAGCTTCTTGTTCTGGCGTCAATTTCAGTTCCGATTTCATTTTTTCAAATCGTTTTTCTTGCATTTCTTTTGAAGGAGGCATTGGAGGAGCAGGCATTCCTAGCGCTTCTCCTTTTGGTGGAAGTGGTGCATTAATATCTTGTTGCGCTACCATTTGAGTTCCCAAGGCCATCATCAGGCCCATCATTAACATTACTTTTTTCATACGTTTACAATTTTTAGTGATTAAACTTTTGTATTTGATGTATTTTTGCATCTTTTGGTTTAAAAGTCGCTATTTTTTTTTTACATTTTTTAGAATTTATTGTAACTTTTTATTCAATGAGCGCTCTAATTGCTTTAATTATATCCATTTTATGAAATATTCCTTTTTAGTATTGCTAGTCAGCATTTCATCATTATTTTCACAAAATAATTGTTCCGTCACAGGTAGATTCATTTATCAAAACAAACCTATTTCAAAAATTGAAGTACTTTTATTGAAAGATAATATTGAAGTACAAAAGAATATTTCTTCTTCAGATGGTACATTTTTATTTGATAAAGTAAATTATGGTTCTTTTGATATAGTAATACAAAATAAAACATTTTCAATAGATAAATCAACTATAGTTGTCAATAACAATAATTGCAAAATTGATATTGGCGCTATTGCTTTGAATCTAAAAAAGATAGGTATTAAAGAAGTTTCAATTGCGGGAAATAGACCTACCATCAAGCAAGAAATTGGCAAAATGACGTTGGATGCAAGTAAGGTAACGATACAGCAAGGGACCTTGCAGGATTTGACAACTCAAATACCAGGTGTATCGGTAGACAATAACTCAAATGTGACATATAATGGAAAATCGGGATTGCGAGTATTGGTTGATGGCAAAATGTCGCTTTTGGCAGAGAGCGATATGAAGTCATTTATGAATAGCATTCAAGCATCTTCGGTTCAGTCTATCCAAATTCAAAACAATCCCGATGCAAAATACGATGCGGAAGGTAAAGGCGGTTTGATTATTATCAATTTGAAAAAAAATAAAAAAAGTGGCTTTAATGCAAAAATAAATGCAAATGTGGGTACACCTTTGAATAAATACAATGCTGGTGGATTATTTAATTTCAAAAAAGGAAAAGTAAATTTGTTCGGCTCATACAATTTTATGTATCGCGATATGTATTTTACCTATTATGAAGATAGAAAAATCCTTTTACCCACAGAAACAAGCTATTATACACAAGATATGAAATGGAAAAATATTACGCGTGGTCATAATGCCAAAGCTGGAATTGATTATGATTTTGACGAAAAAAATAGCTTTAATTTCACCTATGATATAAATGCGGAAATAACAAATGGTGGCAATAATGCTCCAAATTATGCGTACTTGTTTGATGAAAATAAAAATCTGACTCAACGAATAGACGTATCAAATATAGGATTAAATAATAGTACAAATTCACAGTATTCTTCTTCATTTAAGCATATATTTGACACCACAGGCAAGGAAATTCAAGTGGATGCCGTTTATACCAATTTAAATGGAACCAATAGCAATATTAATGAAAATTTGTTTTACAACCCAGCAGGTATTTTTCAAAAAGATAATTACTATTATTATGGCGCTAATGTATCCAATAAGGTGAATTATTTTATGAATAAAATTGATGTGTCAATGCCTTCAAAATTTATGAAATGGAACTTTGGAATCAAAAATGAATATACCATCAATGACAATGAATTAAGTGCCGACACCAATGTTTATGGTGGGATTCCTGCCACTTCATCTCGTTTTTATAATCAATTTAGCTATAAAGAATGGATAAATGCAGCCTATACGACACATCAATTCAAAATAGGTAAAACACAATTCGATTTGGGATTGCGGGTGGAACGCACGGATATTTCTTCAAATAATAGCGAAGTGAATAGAAATTATTGGAATATTTTTCCAAACGTGGGCCTTGAATATGAATTGGATGAAAAAAGTACTTTCTCTGCCAAATATAGCAGAAGAATTCAGCGTCCAAGTTTTTCGCAATTGAATAATAGAGTTGTTTTTTATAGCAAATATACCGCTAATTTCGGCGATCCTAAATTACAACCTTCTTTTTCAGATGTGGTTTCATTTATGTACACGATGCAATCAAAAGGATTTATGCCTTATTTTACATTAGGAGCCGATATGAATTTGGATTATAACAATATACAAGAGGTTAATTTTGTCGATTCAAATTTGGTCAATTATTTTGGAAATGGAAATGTTGGAAAGTCTAATATATTAACGCTTTCTTCTTCTATGCAGTTTGTTTTTAGCAAATCGGTACAATTGATGATTTCGCCATCCTATTCATATTCAAATTTTCAAAATTTCAGAAAAAATAACTTTGAACGAACTTTTGGAAATAGTTTTTCGCTATACACAAATCTAAACATTCAGTTGCCAGCAGATATTAAATTATCCTTAAATTCGTGGATGAATACCAATATGGTTTGGGCACAAGGCACTACAGAATTATTTGGTGCAGTCAATGGTAGTATCAGCAAATCCTTTTTAAATAAGAAATTAAATGTAGAAATTTCGTGTCAAGATATTCTAAACACAAATACTTGGATAGGAACCCAAAATACTACTTCGCTTCAGTTTGTAGGTAGATGGAAGCCAGAAACAAGAATTGCATATTTGAATATTAGTTACCTTTTTGGAGGAAATGTTAAGGACAGACAAGTAGAAAAAAATAATAGAATTAGTACAGGAGGTGGCAGATAATATATTTAGAGTATTAATAATACTATCACCTATAATTATGAGATTCTTGTATTTGTAAACAATAATTATATTTGTTTTATCGCATAAAAAAAAGCGCCTATTAAATAATAGACGCTTTTTTATAAGATTAATTTCTAACTATTTGTTATGCAATGGTAACTTTTGAATCCAAATATACATCTTGTACCGAATTCAACAACTCAATTCCCACTTTCATATCTTTTTGGAATGCTTTTCTTCCTAAAATAAGGCCTTGACCGCCTGCTCTTTTATTGATAATAGCTGTTTCGATAGCTTCAGCCATATCCGTTGCACCTTTGCTCTCTCCACCCGAATTGATAAGTCCTGCTCTTCCCATATAGCAATTAGCTACTTGGTATCTACACAAATCGATAGGATTATCTGTAGTTAGCTGAGAATAAACTTTATCGTGTGTTTTTCCGTGTTTTGTAGCTATATATCCACCGTTGTTTGTTGGTAATTTTTGTTTGATGATATCCTCTTGAATT
>CAZUUI010000014.1:6570-16565 GCA_964622955.1 uncultured Chitinophagaceae bacterium
GTGATTAGCTTGACTAGATAAATCCGCAGAAGCGTGATAGTCTACACCATCTACTTTAAATCCGTTATTTCTGGTATAACACCACAAAATAGTAGCCATTCCCAATTCGTGAGCATATTCAAAAGCTCTTGCTACATCTACGATTTGTCTTCTACTTTCAGCACTTCCAAAATAAATAGTAGCTCCTACAGCCACAGCACCCATATTCCAAGCATCTTTTATAGTTCCAAACATTACTTGATCAAAAGCATTTGGATAACTCAAAAATTCATTATGATTGATTTTAACAATAAATGGAATTTTATGAGCGTATTTTCTAGCTACACTTCCCAAAACCCCATAAGTGGATGCCACAGCGTTACATCCTGCTTCTACCGCTAATTTTACGATATTTTCACTATCAAAATATATTGGATTAGGAGCAAAAGAAGCGCCCGCACTATGCTCAATCCCTTGATCTACTGGCAAAATACTCATATACCCCGTATTGGCCAATCTTCCGTGTCCATACAATTGTTGTAAGCTACGCATTGTAGGAATATTTCTATTCGAATGAGAAAAAATATCGCTTACAAAATCACTCGATGGCAAGTGAATCAAATTTTTATCAATAGTTTGGCTTTTGTGATCGAGTAATAATCTCGCTTTTTCTTCACCTAAAATTTCTGAATAATTCATCGTAATATAATTAATGTTTAAATATTATTTTTATTTATTGAAATACAAAACCAAAGCGCCTGTAATCAACATATTTACCAATGCTATCGGAATCAATTTTTTCCATCCTAGCTCCATCAATTGATCATAACGGAATCTTGGCAATGTCCAACGAATCCACATAAATACAAAGATGAAAAATATAGTTTTTGTCAAAAAGGCTCCAAAACCGAGCAAGGTTAGTGTCAATCCATCAAAATGTTGCATTCCCGGGAAGCTATATCCTCCAAAAAACAATAATGAAATCATTGCTGAAGATACAAACATATTGATATATTCTGCAAAAAGATAAAAACCAAGCTTCATACTTGAATATTCGGTATGATATCCTCCAATCAATTCACTTTCGCATTCTGCCATATCAAAAGGCGCACGATTACACTCTGCCAATGCACAAGTCATAAATACAATAAAACCTATTGGCTGATAAAAAATATTCCAATTCAAGCCTTTCAAAGCCTCAATGCCATACAAAGCACCTGCTTGACGCCCAATAATATCCTTCATTCCTACCGAACCTGTCATCATAATTATAGTAATGATAATCATTCCCATAGCTAATTCATAACTAATAATTTGAGAACTAGCTCTAATAGCCGAAAACAACGAATATTTGTTATTGCTAGCCCATCCACCTATCATAATGCCATAAATACCAAGCGATAATACGCCCAATACATACAAAACACCTATATTAATGTCTGATACTTGCATTGAAATAACTCTACCAAATGCTTCAAAATCAGGTGCCCAAGGAATTACAGCACTTGTCATCAAGGCTGTAAACATAGCAATACCTGGACCTGCAATAAACAACCATTTGCTGGCATTTGCAGGGATAAACTCTTCTTTGAAAAACATTTTTCCACCATCGGCCAAAGGCTGCAACAAACCAAAGATTCCCGCACGATTGGGGCCTATTCTATCTTGTAAAAAAGCCGCTACTTTTCTTTCCAAATACGTAGAATACATAGCAATTACCAATGATAAAACAAAAATGGCTAACGCTAAAGCAGATTTTTCGATTACAAATTCTAACATCAAACTGAGTTTTTAAAATTATAAGTTGCAAATTTATTATTTTTAAGTCAAAATGAAGGAAAAAGTTATAATTTTTCAATAAATTTAAAAAATTAAGAATGTCTCAGAAATTCTTTATTAATTTTGTAAGATAAAATATACGGATTTGCGATGCTGGAAAAAATGAATTATGAGAATTATGATATAGAAAATGAAATGAAACTCATTTCAAAAGAATATCGTGCCTTATTGAAAGGATTGGCTCATAGGCTAGACAAAGTAGACAAAAAAAACCTGAGAATTGCTTTTGAAATGGCACTCAACGCACATAGCAAAACCCGACGAAAAAGTGGGGAATTATATATTTTCCATCCAATAGCAGTCGCTCGAATTTGTACGGAAGAAATTGGTCTAGGGCTTACCTCAGCTATTTGTGCATTGCTCCACGATACCGTTGAAGATACTGATTTGACACTTGAAGACATCGAATTGGCTTTTAATAAGGAAGTTTCGGGCATTGTTAGTGGACTTACCAAAATTAGTGGCATCATAGACACACAGACGTCTATGCAAATCGAAAATTACAAAAAATTAATTGTTACGCTTACCGATGACGTAAGGGTGATATTGATAAAAATAGCCGATAGACTGCACAATATGCGAACGATGGATTCGATGCGTGCCGATAAGCAAGCAAAAATTGCTTCTGAAACTTTGTTTTTGTACGCACCTCTTGCCAATAGAATTGGGCTACACGCTATCAAAACCGAATTGGAAGATTTATCTTTAAAATATCTTGAGCCCAAAGAATATAGAGAGATTGCCTTGAAGCTAAAAGAAACCAAAAGGCAGCGCACGCGTCATATCAATGAATTTATCAAACCAATTGAAGAAAATTTGATTTCAAAAGGATATAAATTTAAAATATACGGTCGTCCAAAGTCTATTTATAGTATTTGGAATAAAATTCATAATAAAGGCGTTCCGTTTGAAGAAGTATTTGATTTATTAGCCATTCGTATCATTTTGGATGTGCCTATTGAAGAAGAAAAACAAGCTTGCTGGAATGTATATTCGATACTTACCGATAGCTATGTTCCCAACTCGGATCGTTTGCGCGATTGGATTTCAAAACCCAAAAGCAATGGATATGAAGCATTGCATACGACTGTAATGGGACCTCAAGGTCGTTTTATCGAAGTTCAAATTCGTACCAAACGTATGGATGAAGTGGCCGAAAAAGGAGTGGCCGCACATTATTTTTATAAAGGCGAAAAGAAAGAAAAAGATAACAATCCCATAGATGAATGGTTGCATAGAATCTCCGAAAAATTGAAACATACCGATGAAAATTCATTGGATTTGGTCAATGATTTTAAATTGGATTTATACAATGAAGAAATATACGTTTTCACGCCTAAAGGGGAGTTGCGATTGATGCCAAAAGGTAGCAAAGTGCTCGACTTTGCCTATGAAATTCACACAGGACTTGGAAATAAGTGTATTGGCGCAAAAATTAAACATAAATTAGTACCCATTTCTCATATTTTGGAAAATGGAAGTCAAGTAGAAATTTTGACAAGTGCCAAACAAAAGCCAAGTGAAGCGTGGCTTAATATTGTAACAACTTCAAAGGCAAAATCGTCAATAAAATCGGCATTTAAAGCCGAAATTAAAGAGATGGCGAAAGATGGCAAAGAAATTCTAATGCGAAAACTCAATGCTATCAATGCAAAATACAATGACCAGAATATTCAAACCTTACTCAATTTCTATAAAGAAGGAAATACACTTACTTTTTTGAGCAAAATCAAGCAGGAAAAGATAAACTTAGCCGATTTGAAAAAACTTGAAGTCGTAGGTGGAATTTTGAAATACGAAAAACTAAAGAATAATGATGCGGGAAGTGTTTCGGATAGTGATATTATCAAAAAAGTAAAAGAAACGCTCAAACAAAATTCGGATATTTTGATAATGGGCGAAGATGGCTCAAAAATCCAATACAGCTATGCTACGTGCTGCAATCCAATACCGGGAGATGAAGTTTTTGGTTTTATAACCCTCAACGAAGGTGTAAAAATCCATAGGCTCAATTGTCCTAATGCGGTTAATTTGATGAGTAAATATTCTTATCGTATTGTGAAGACAAAATGGAACCAATCCAAAGAAATTTCGTTCCTAACAGGCTTTAAAATCAATGGACTAGATGATTTGGGATTGGTAAATAAAATGACAAAAATCATTTCGGAACATCATAATATCAATATCAAATCCATTTCGGTAGAAAGTGAAGAAGGTATTTTTGAAGGAATTGTCAAGCTTTATGTAATGGATATTGAACAATTGGAAGAATTGATACAAAATCTAAAAAAACTGGATGGAGTTATCAATATCAAACGATTGGAGATTGATTAAACAAAAAAATAATTTTCAATTCTAATATCATATCTTTGTAATTCTAATTTAAACATAATGAAGCAATTTTTATTTATAGTTAGCTTATTGTTTGTATATCAATATGGTATCTCACAAACCAAAACACAAGGCACAAGTGATTTGCCCAAGACGGTAAATTTTTCGGATACTACCCTACCCGATTTTAATCCTACGCTGACAAGTGTAGACCAAAAAACCATTCCTGCATCGGAATATGGCAATAAAAAAGATGTTTTGTATCGTCAACGAATGGAATATTTATCAAAAAATAAAGTAGAAACGGGCAAAAAAAAAAGCGGCTTCGCAAACGATATTCTTCCAAAAACAGAATTAGGCTACAAGGCTAATATTCCCAACGGCCATCCTGCCGATAACGATATAGCAGTATCTAATGGCGAAAAAGTTATCAGTGCGGTTAATACCAATATAGTAGTTTATAACAATTTAGGAACGCAATTATTGAGTAGAAGTCTGCAACAGTTAATTTCTCAAATCGGCACATTTACCTCTACTTCGGACCCAAGAGTTTTGTATGATGCTGAAAAAGATCGATTTATTTTCACTTGTTTTTCGGGTAGTTTGAGTTCCAATTCAACGATTATTGTAGGATTCTCAAAGACCAATGATCCTGCGGGCGCTTGGAATTTTTATAAATTAAACGGAAACAGTTTTAATGATAGCACGTGGAGCGATTATCCCATCATTGCGGTAAATGGAAGTGATTTATTTATCACGTTTAATCAAGTAAAAGATAATGTAAGCTGGACTGTTGGGTTCAAACAATCTGTAATTTGGCAAATAGATAAAAACAGAGGGTATCAAGGCGATTCGCTCAAATATACGCTATGGAGTGATTTAAAATACTCCAATAGAAACTTGAGAAATATCTGTCCTGCAAAATTTCAATCAGAAACGATGCCTAACAATATGTATTTTCTTTCTGTGCGTAACGTAGATTTTTCAAATGACACCATTTTTCTTTTGGAAATTACCGATTCTTATAGTTCGGGAAAAGCAGCCATCAAACAAAAAGTACTTAAATCACCTGTAAAATATGGCTTTCCACCCAATGCGCTACAAGGAAAAAATACTGCAGGAATTCGTCAGCAGTTGATGACCAATGATGCTCGAATTTTGGCAGCTATTTATGAAAATGACTATATACACTTTGGTTCTAATTCTATTAATCCACAGTATACTAATGCGGGTGTATATTTAGGGAAAATTGAGAATGTAAGTTCGGCTTCACCAAAAGTAAAAGCGTCTCTTTTTTCATCTAGCAATATTGAATACGGCTATCCATCAATGACTTTGATGGGAGATAATGCTATTCCTCATAAAGTATTGTATACTTTTTCTCATTGTGTATTCGACAGCACGCCGGGAATGAGTATGATTTATCAAAATACCAACGGCGAATTTAGCGATATCGTTAGAATCAAAAATGGTACGAATTTAATAGATATGACGGCTGATTCGATAGAGCGTTGGGGCGATTATTCCAATGCACAACGAATCTACAACATTCCCGATAATGCCTATTTGGTAGGTTCTTGGGGCGGGCCACAATCTGGTTTTAATACTCGTATGCTCACTTGGGTAGCCAAAGTATCGGTTTCGGATACCACCAAACCTGTTGCTTCTGCTATCCAAAATAGTATTTCTAACACAGAAGAAGCTTCTATCGCTCCAAATCCAACTCAAAATTTATTCACAACTACCATTCATTTGACTCAAAATGAGATTTTAGATTTTGAAATCTATAGCCTTGAAGGTAAAAAATTATATACGGTATTTAATAAAAAAGCGTATACTGGGAAAAATGATTTTTCTATGTCGATAGAAGATTTACCAAAAGGTCAATACGTATTGAAAATACAAGGAAATCAAGGTTTTCAGTTATCGAAAATGGTTGTGAAAGAATAGGGATTTTTAAGAAAATCTTATAAATATACCAATCCTTAATTTTTTTATATTTTATACGTTTAATGATAAAAATAAGATATCTAATTACTAAATACTATTCACTAATTTCTAGTTACTAATAACTATAATAACTATTTCCCTCCCTTAACAACCTTATTCGCTAATTGCCCGCAAGCTGCATCAATATCCTTGCCTCTACTCTTTCGTACTTTCGATTCCACGCCTTGTGTGCGGAGTGTATGAAGAAAATAATCTCTTCGTTCTTTTTTGGTTCGTGTAAATGGCGTACCGTCAACGGGATTGTATTCTATCAAATTGACATAAACGGGGAAATCTTGACACAATGTTGCTAGTTCAATAGCATCTTCATCGCTGTCGTTGAATCCATTCAATAATATATATTCATAAGTAACCTTATTTTTGGTCTTATCATAGAATGTTTTGAGCGCTGCCATCAAGTCTTCGATAGGATTGCTGGAATTGATATCCATAATTTCATCGCGTTTTTTATTGTTGGGAGCGTGAAGTGAAAGTGCCAGATTAATTTTGATTTTTTCATCGGCAAGTTTCAAAATATTTCGTGTAATGCCCGATGTAGAAACCGTAATTCGTTTGGCTCCAATTCCCAATCCCAAATCAATATCATTGAGTAAATAAAGGCTCTTTAGCACTTCGTGGTAATTGAGCAAAGGCTCTCCCATTCCCATATAAACTATATTTGTGAGTTTGCCCCCAAAATGCTTTTTTGCTAATTCATTAAGCAAAAAAACTTGATCGTAGATTTCAAAGGCAAATAAATTTCGGTCGCGTTTTAGAAAACCCGTAGCGCAGAATTTACAAGCCAAGCTACATCCAACTTGTGAGGAAATACAAGCTGTAATTCGGTCTTCGGAAGGAATTATAACCCCTTCAATCGTATTTCTATCAAATGTTTTGAAGCCTACTTTTATTGTGCCGTCGCTACTTTGTTGAAACACGTCTACAAGCATAGGTTGCGCATCAAAATTGGATTTTAGAGCTTGAATTAAATCTTTTGGAAGGTTGCTCATATCCTCAAAATCCAACACGTGCTGATTCCAAAGCCATTGAAATATTTGATTGGCTCTAAATTTTGGGAATCCCAGTTTCACTATTGCTTTCTGTAAAGCATCCTTATCCATTTCTCTAATTCCTTGCAACATTTCGTAATTTTGAACACAAAAATACAGCAAAATTATCGAAAAGGAATGAGTATAATCGCTCAGATTATATAAGGCCAATGGATAATCTATGACAAGTTATCAAATTTGATGTACTTTTGCGCTCTTAATTTTAGAATAATTCTTCTAAATACAACATAAATATACCTTATCCAATGAATTATATCAGTATTGAAAATTTGACTTTGCATTATGGCGATAAAACCATCTTTGAAGATGTAAATCTCTTTATAAACAAGGGCGATAAAATTGCTTTAGTTGCAAAAAATGGTAGTGGAAAAACAACCTTGCTCAAAATGCTTTTTGGAGAGGAATTGCCCAATGCCGATGCGAAATTTTTTATACACAAAGATGTGAAAATGGGCTATTTGCCTCAAGACCCAAAATTGGATTTGAACAAAACGATAAAAGAAGTTATTTTTAATTCCAAATCCCAACTTTTTGAAATTATAGAACAATATCAAAAAGCGATTTTGAATCCAGAAGCGTATGATTTTGAATTTCTTATGCAAGAAATGGAGCGTTTGCAAGCGTGGGATATTGAGAGCAAAGTTTCTCAAATTTTGGGAAAATTGGAAATTTATGATTTGACACAAAAAATTAGCACCCTTTCGGGAGGACAAAAAAAACGTGTGGCGCTTACGCAACTTTTGATAGAAGAACCCGAGCTAATTCTAATGGATGAGCCTACCAATCACTTGGATCCCGATATGATTGAATGGCTAGAAAACTATCTAAAAAGAAGTGAATTGACCCTTTTTATCATTACGCACGATCGATACTTTTTGGACACAGTTTGTAATCAAATTGTAGAATTAGACAACGGTTTTATGCAAAAATTCCAAGGAAATTATGCGTATTATCTTGAAAAGAAAAACCAACAAATAGAAATAGAAAAAGCACATAACGAAAAAGCAAAAAATCTGTACAGACGAGAACTTGAGTGGATGCGCCGCCAACCAAAAGCGCGAACTACAAAATCAAAATCAAGAATTGATCGATTTGATGACGTAGAAGCGGACGCAAAAAAACGATTTGATGATGAAAAAGTAAAATTGGAAACGGTGGAAAATAGATTGGGGAATAAAATCCTTGAATTCCGCAATGCTAGCAAAGCATTTAAAGACCGAATTATTCTCAAAAATTTTGAATATAAATTTAGACGTTTTGAAAAAGTAGGAATTGTAGGGAAAAACGGAGTGGGAAAAACCACTTTTTTGAAGTTGATATTGGGCGAAGAAGCCTTGGACAGTGGCGATATCGTATTGGGCGAAACAGTAAAAGTGGGATATTACAAACAAGAAAATGTTTCCTTCCCCGAAGATAAACGATTGATAGAAGTAGTAAAAGATGTGGCGGATTTTATTCCATTAAAAGGAGGAAAAAATTATACCGCTTCGCAAATGCTAGAGCGTTTTATGTTTCCGAGTCATATGCATTATAATTTGGTGAAAAAACTCAGCGGTGGCGAGCGAAGAAGGCTTTCGTTGATTTTGATTTTGATGCAAAATCCCAATTTTCTTATTTTGGACGAACCTACCAATGACTTAGATATTGTCACGCTCAATGTTCTTCAAGAATTTATAGAAGAATTTGACGGCTGTGTGATATTGATTACGCACGACAGATATTTTATGGATAATTGTGTAGAACATCTATTTGTTTTTGAGGGACAAGGAAAAATAAGAGATTTTAATGGTACGTATACCGAATATCGCCTTAATTATGCCAATACACCTCAGAAAACAGAAGAAAAACCCAAACAAGAAGCCGCAACCGTGGCGGAGGTAGCGCCTCAAAAGAATATAGAAAATCAAGCATCCAAACGCAAACTAAGCTATAACGAACAACGAGAGCTCACTACTATAGAAAAAGAATTGCCTGAATTGGAAGCTGAAAAAGAAAAATTATCGATGCAATTAACAGGTAATCTTTCATTTGACGACATTCAAAAAATCTCAGACCAACTTAAAAAAGTAGTAGAAAAAATTGAGCATCACACCGAAAGATGGCTGGAATTGTCGGAATAATTGATTTTTTTAATTTCCTTGAACTTTTTCCGAAAATAAAATGTATTTTTGTCATATTAAAATAAGGATTTGAAATCATTAAAAATAGGAATTGTATGCTATCCCACGTATGGTGGTAGTGGCGTTGTGGCTACAGAGCTAGGAATTGGTTTGGCAAAAAAAGGACATCACGTTCATTTTATTACCTACAAACAACCGTTTCGTTTGGATAATTTTCATCCAAATGTATCGTACCACGAGGTAAGCTTTGAAAATTACGCCTTATTTGAAAATCCACCCTATGAAACCGCTCTTTCGTCAAGAATTGTAGATGTGGTCAAGCACGAAAAATTAGATATTTTACACGTACATTATGCTATTCCTCACGCATCTGCGGCATATATGGCACAGCAAATTTTGAAAGCGGATGGGATTTTTATTCCTTTTATTACTACGCTTCACGGTACCGATATTACCTTGGTTGGAAAAGACCATTCTTTTTTGCCTGTTGTTAATTTTTCTATCAATAATTCTAACGGAATTTCGGCTGTTTCGGAGTCTTTGAAAGCGGATACCTTATCCAATTTCCAAATTCAAAAAGATATCAAAGTTATTCCCAATTTCATTGATTTTCAAAGATTTTCAAAAAAAGAACGCAATCATTTTAGGAAATTAGTAGCCAATGACG